>CAYRTN010000030.1:0-13059 GCA_964427235.1 uncultured Chthoniobacter sp.
TGGCCTGATGGACCTAAAGGACAAGGGCATTGACGTAGGGCTGGCGACGGCTGGGTTGTTTGGCGCCCTGATGATGCTCTCGAAGACCGCTGGGCTGAATGTGGGCCGGTCGGTGTTGGCGATTGTGGGAGGGGCAGCCTCGGCCAACTACGTCACGCCGCTGATTCTGAAGGTCTCGAGACTGGAGGACGACGTGCACTACTCCTACGCCATTGCGTTCTTGCTTGGGTTTGCCGGTCTCCGGGCTATTGAGTTGATTTCTTCAAAATTGATCACAGATGAACCTGCTCACACTCCTAAACGCCGCCGCTAACGTAGTTGTTACAGTGTCAGTGTTGGATATTTCGTTTCGGGTCTTTGGCAGACCGGACCATCCGATACACAAGCACGGCATGGCGCTCTTGACCCGGAAACTGGTGTCGTCTGCTGTTATCAGCGGAGCGGTGTTGAATCTTGTGACCTTGTCAACTCCAAGCTGGACAGAAGTCATTTTGAATGTTGGGTTTAGTGCGAATTACATCTGGAGCTCTTATTATGACCGTGTTGCCCATTCCAAACATCCCTCAACAGCAAGCAAAGTACCTCGGAAACACGCCCACAGCCGGGCTGGTAATCCTCGACCGGCCAAAAAGAGTGTTGCCCCCAGCCGGAACCGAGGGAAACGGGTTGCCGCCTGACCGGATCAGTCCGTACAGTGGGATCTACGACGAGAAAGGGATGTTGCCCAAGGTTCCCGGACCCGGCACGACGTTCGTAGCCCGGGCGTAGTGTAAAGAAATTATACATAGATGGATTTTGAAAAAGACTTTTGGGGAAACTGTTGCTTTTCATTTGAAGAAGAGCTCAAGCAGTTTGAGTATGCGAAGCGCATGGGCATTGAGATCGGAAACCACGACTACAATGTGCACGGAAAAAGCATTTTGGACATCGGTGGCGGACCGGTGTCTATGCTTTTGAAAGCTCGCAACCTTTGGCATGGGTGCGTTGTGGATCCTTTGCAGTATCCCGTGTGGACGCTGGAACGGTACATCTCAAAAGGCATCTCTGTGCACGTTGCCCGGGGAGAGGACGCTGATACACTTGGGTTACCTAAGTTTCACGAAGTGTGGATCTACAACTGTCTTCAGCACACGGACGATCCTGAGAAGATCATTGCCAACGCCAAGTCACTGGCGCCTGTGTTGCGGTTGTTCGAGTGGATTGACCTGCCACCGCACCCCGGGCACCCACAGGAGCTCACCGAGGAGATCCTGAACCGGTGGATCGGGTTGCAGCCCGGGAAAACGGAACATCTGAACGTAAACGGATGTGTCGGGCGAGCGTTCTTTGGAACCTTTTTGCAGTAAACAACATACATACATATACATATGGATAGTCCATGCGATGAAGTTGAGATGTTTGACGAGTACGTGAAGAACATGTGGCTCGCCAAAACGAAAAAACCGTCCCCTACGGGGACATTGAATGAGGAGATCCCCCCTGTTGCGGGCGCCCCCCTTGTTGGGTTTGCGCAGGTATTCAGGGAGACGGCTCAGGAGGTGCATGCCACGGCTCGGTTAAAGGGCTGGTGGGACTCGAGGGACGGCATGGAGAAGCTGGCAGCCAGCGAGACGCCGGCACTGCTCGAGTTTGCCAAGGCCACGCTGGATGCAGCGTGCATTGCACTCATCCACTCTGAGCTCTCCGAAGCCATTGAGGCCGCCCGGGCCGGAGATCCCCCGGACGACAAGATTCCGGAATACTCCGGGGTCGAGGCCGAGCTGGCTGACGTCATCATCCGAATCATGGACATCGCTGCGCACAGGGGCTGGAGGGTAGGTGACGCGGTTGAGGCCAAGATGGCAATGAACCGGACCCGTTCCCGCATGCATGGCGGGAAGAAATTCTGATGGGCACGTACATGAAGTGGGAGCTCTACTCCCACACGCGACCCACCGTTCCCGGAAATTACTGGGTGGCGACACTCAAGTATCCCGAGAAAGGGTACGGGGCCAACGTGACCGACTTTGCCACGGTTCCGCTCCAAAATGCATGGCATGACCTCGCCTACCTGCTCGACATCGAGCCTGAAAGGCTCATGTGGTATGGGCCACTGGATTGGCCCGAAGTGAAACCAAATGCCCTCAAGCGGCTCATTAAGGCGCAGCAACAGGAGTTTGTGCAACTGCATGAAAAACACTGCTGCGAGTGCGGAGATATCACCGGCGTGAACAGCCGCTCGATGCCCTACATCACCGAGCCGGTTAATTGCCGGAAGTGCGAGGGAGTTAATACCGTAAGGATCCGAAGAAAGTTGATTCCAGCCAGCAGTATCATGTAAGCTGAAGGCTCATCAGGGGCTGTTAACGCAGGAAAAACCCCGGCTCCGCATGTGCGGATGTCCGGGGACTTTCGTTTTCTTGGATGCCTTTGTTTCAGAAGGTATGTCAAAACCCTGTCGCAGGTTCTCCCTGCGCACCATCCGGACGGCCAAGAAATTGGTCCCGGTCTCTTCCGGGTGTCACACCACTTGTCTCGATTGGGTCGAGGTGCTGGCAGGTGTCGCGGTTACCGGATCTCTCCCGGGATGTCACACCACTCTCATTTGCGCCCATAGGTATGGTGGCCAAGGGTCGGCAGGTGTCGCTAAACTCAGTTAATCTCCGTCTCTCCGAAGTGTCACGCCACTAAGAGGTGCGTTCCCCACAACTCACACGTCAGTTGCCGACCATGGCTGACTCTCCAGTCTGTCACACCACTGATTCCACACCCACGCGAAGCGTAAGCTAGGGTCCTCGCGGCATGGAGCCACGGGCAGGTGTCGCAAAATTGGTTGTGGGAGATGGATTTGAACCATCGACCTTCTGGTTATGAGCCAGACGAGCTACCAGACTGCTCCATCCCACGATTAAAGCGAGCAAACATCGCTTGCGAGGTTTACTTGCGTGAATTAATATCACTGCTACTCATTGGTCAATTAATTTATGAAAGAACCCAAGGGATACGTTAAGCAAAAGCTAAAACAATGCGGTCACGTACAAAAACTCCCCGGAGAATTTGTAAAATGTGACATTCTTACCAGCAAGTCGTACAAAATGAGCAACGGCTTAAAAATCCCGCTTTGCCCAGCACATGCTCCGAAAAACTGATTTGAAAATGGAAGTAGTGATGAAGCCGATTGAAGACCTTGTTGTTTACAACAGGAACGCTCGGCAACACTCGCTTGTGCAGATTGTGTGCTTGAAGGAAAGCATCGCTCAATTCGGGTTCACGAACCCGGTTTTGATTCACTTTTCTGGTCGCATTATTGCCGGACATGGGCGCGTTGAGGCTGCCAAGCAACTTGGATTTAAGCAGATTCCATGCATTGTCATGCACGACATGACCGATGCTCAGGTAAAGGCGTACACGATTGCGGACAATCAGCTCCCGACCATGGCGACATGGGACTATGATATCCTTGCTGCCGAGATTGATGAATTAAGGGAGGAGGGCTTTGATATGTCCAAGTTGGGATTTACCCAAGAGGAACTTGATGAGTTGATTGGATCTCCGGACGAAAGCATTGAGGTTCCGGACGATGAGGAAGAAAAGAAAAAGCCAGACTCGGACACAACAATTTGTCCAAAATGTCATCACGAGTTTGTGATTTAATATGCCGACGCCAATCATGGGAATGATCCCTCCCGGGGGATGGCACTTTTACGAATCTGACGTCCGGCTTTCTGGAATCACATACAAGGATTTGTTGGTAAATGTTCAGAATTACCGGGCAGAAAATCACTTGTCGTCCGGGGATGTCGAAGGTGACGTTAACTCGTACATCTGCTCGAATTGGCCAAACTTCTGTCACGGTGTAGACATGGTATCAATTACCAGCGCCAGTGTGCAGACGGCGTCCGCTGATTTGCTCAATGACATTCAGGTTTGGGGACGCAATATCCTGACATCTCAAGACCCGCACCCGCTCGTTACTGATGACTTGGCCGAGGTGCGAGCGCAAACGTGCCGTGCGTGCCCTCAGAACGTCAATTGGCGTGGCGGGTGCGGATCGTGTGTTGCGGCAGCAGAGCGGGTCTGCGCGAGCGTTAGACAGGCTCGTGACACTGCATCAACAGCAGTGCTCGGCGGGTGCCGGCTAATGCGACACGACAACCGCACTGCCGTGTTCATGGACCGCTCTGTTTTACAAAAGGCAACAAACCTCCCGGAAAACTGCTGGGTGAACCTCTAAAATTATGTCCGACTACGTCAAACCGCTCGACCCAAGGATTACGGACAAGTTTGCCGACAAGGCGCCTCGCATTTCGGACTCGCACGAAAAGCCACGGGTGCTAAACCTCGACGTCACTGACCCGTCCGTTGGTAAAAATGAAACGGTAGACCCGGATACGTTGCAGGTTCGCCGGACTTTCAAAAACGCGGAACAGGCGCACTCGGCCTATCGGCGACTCAAGCAGCAGAATGTTGAGAGAAATCGCAAGAATCAACTTATTCAAAAAAAGCTCAACAATGAACCTCCGTATCAGCCAAAAAAGCTTGAATCGATGGGCCAAAATTGGCGTTCAAATCGCCCTACTGGCTTCCTTAGCACTATGGTATCGAGGATCCAGCCTCCATTTAGGGAAATCATCGACCAAGCTGCCACGCTGACGTTTACCACATTCCCGATTCAATCAGTTGATTCTGACCACAAAACCAAAGTTTTCAGGGAATCCATAACCAAGTGCATTAGGGGCTGGAATGGTTGGGATGATCTGTTGGCCCAAACCGTCCATGAAAACACCACATTCGGGTTTTGTGCATGGTGCTGGGACGACTTGCGCGACTGGAAGCCGGACTTCCTAAGGCAGGACTACACCTTCTTCTCCATCGAGACTCCAATGGTGGCAGATGCCACGCCGATTTGGGCTCGCAAACGCCGCTATCAGATTGCGGAGTTGCTGCCGGTCCTCGAGCGGGAGGAGGTCAGCATTCTGGCCGGCTGGCACATTAAGAACCTCGTGAAGGCGATCAACAATGCCATTCCGGCTGGTCGAACACTTGATTCCGACGACGATGCCCGCCGGTACGAAGACTGGATGCGCGAGGGATCCTACGGTGCCAGCTATGAGAACGATGCAAAATATGTGGAGTTGGGCGAGATCCTTGTTAAGGAGCCGCACGGGAAGATCTCCCGTTACCTTTTTGACGACAAAAGCGGAGACGAAATTTGCACTCAAATTGATCGCTATAACAAGATGTCCGAGACGCTCGCACTGTTTGCAGTCGAGATCGGGTCCGGAAATCTAATGTCCTCCCGTGGCGCCGGACGGGATCTGTACAATACCCATGTTGCCGTGGATAAGGCTCGCAACCTTGTTGTGGACAACAGTTACATTAAAGGGCTGCTTTTGCTTAAAAAAGGACCAACAGCAAAACCAAATGCCGCGCCGCTTACTGTGCACCACCCAGTCGCATTTGTGGCCGAAGGGTATGAGGTCATTCCCCAATCGCTACCAGCAGATGTGGAGGACTTTTTGCGCTTGGACCGTTTCGTAAGTCAATTGGCCGAAATCCAAGTTGGAACATTTCTTCCGGGGAGTCCGGTTGAGACGCAAGGCGCAAAAACAGCTTCCGAAGTTAACCGCATTGCCGCGATTGAAAATCAACTTAGGCAAGGTATTCTGATGCGGTTTTCCCGCCAGATGTCGCACGGAGTTGAGCGGATTCAGCGTGGAATTTGTCATCCTGAACACATAAAAGCGGCGGCAGACCTTAAAGGGGTGCTCGACATGATTCGGCAGACGGAGCCTCGAGCAATTTGGGCGCGCCGAGAAGTCGTTGATGCGTTTGACCGCTCGATGATGGAGATGCCTCCGTTTTTGGTCCCGTTTCCGGTCCCTGAACACCTCGACGAGGATGCGGTCAATTGTTGTCTTGAGATGCTGGACAAGAACATTCCGCCGAGCGACATCCTGCTCATGGCTTACAGCCCGGCTGTTGAGTTAATCCCTGACCAGACTGCTCAGGACAACCAAATTCTGGATCTCATGGTCCAGCGATACATGGGCAACCCAAACATCAATCAGGATGCGCTGATGAAGCTGGACTGGGTTAAGAAGCTGGGCCAGACGACCGCAAACGAAGTGATCCTGCCGAAGGATCAGGTCGAAGCAATGGCAATTGAAGCGACTCGCCAGCAGATCATCGAACTCCAATCAATCATCGCCGGCCAAGACATTCCTGTTTCGCCCCGGGACAACGACATGGTCCATCTCGACACGATGGCACAGAAGCTCATGCCAATCATGGAAGCCATTCCTGCCGGGGGGCTACCTCCGGAAGGCGTGCAGCCCCTTATCCGTGCCATGCAGCACTTTGCGCAGCACGTTGCGGCAGCAGAGGCAAAGGGTGGACCTTCCGAGCAGATTGCGCAGTACAAATCAGCATATAAACAGGCTGTTGCGCACATTACGGCAGGTCAAAATACTCCTCCTCCTCCGGAAATTCAGCCGGCGGCAGCGCAAAGTGGCGGGCCGGCGCCCCGGGCAACGGCGGCAGCGATGAATTACGCAGGAGGTATTTACGAGCAGCAAAATCAGTCGCAGAATGCGGGGATAGCAGGCGTAGCAACGCCGCCAAGACCACCAACAGCAGCATCATAATATGGGCGGAGTAAACTTAGGCGTGAAACCACCAAAGGAAGCAGCCTTGGAATCAAGCAAACTTCAGGAGCAAAACAACAAGCCATGTGGAATCAATCCGACAGTGCCAGATTCAGACAATACCATCAGCAAACAGGAGGAAGACTTTTGTCGCACCTCCGATCTCAGGTGCCTATCCTGACCGGCACAACCATTGAGCAGGTCGCATTGGAGGCAAAGCACAAGGAAGGCGCGGAATACATACTCAGGATCATCGAAAGCATCCTGTCGGAACAATTGCAAGCAGACGACTCGTCCGCTGGAGCATTCACATCAATGTAAGCACAGTAAACACAACATAATATGCTAGATACAGAAAATACAGTACCGGAAATCACGGCAGCCAACCCAGATGGTGGCGCAGAAAACCTCAACGCGGATCCAATTACACAGAGTACGTCGGATCAAATCGACGCACTGCTTGATGCGGTTGAATCAGAGACTTCAGGAGCGGACAATTCTCAGGACAATTCTGCTCAGTTTTCGAGAAATGTTCAGCCAAATACTGATGCACAGCAAGGTGTTACAGGCCAAAATCTCGGGACATCTCAAGAGGAATTGGATCCCGAAATTGCGGCAATCCAGACTCCTGCCGGGATGTCTGAGAAGCAGGTCAGTAATTGGGAAAAGCTGCGAAAAACTGCTACCGAGTACAAAAAACAAGCTGCTGAAGTTGAGATTCTGAGGCAAAAACTTGCCGAGGTTCAAACGCAACAGCCTCAACTCCCGCCAGATTACGAAGAGCTGCGCCGTTTTCGGACTACATTTGACATTCGATCAGACCCGGCCTTTCAAGCCAAGTACGACAAGCCAATTAAGGATGCCACAGAGAGTATTTACAATTTACTTAAAAAGCATCGCGCTGGAGACGAGGTAATTAAGTCAATTCAAGAAGCTGGTGGACCATCAAAAGTCTCGAAGAGTTGGTGGAAGAAAAACGCCATCGATAAGCTGTACCAGACCGAGGACGGATTTGTTGATGCTCGCCGACTCGAAAATGCATTGGTGCAAATTGATGACACTGAGGCGGCTCGTCAGGAGGACATTGAAAAGTCCGCCATGAACCAAGAGGAGTGGGTGCAACAAAGAGAAGCAGAGCGACAGAAGGGGTACGAAGAAGAGACTCAGCACATTACTTCGTACATGGAAGAGGTGACAAAAAATGTGCCTTGGGCGCGGTTTCAGCCAATTCCCCCGGGCGCTACGCAAGAGCAGGCTGACCGAGTGCAGCGTCACAACGCTGGAGTTCAAGATTTGCACGACAAGTTCAGCTCCGCTCTGTACCCGCAAACTCCAACTGAGCGTGCGTCTGTCGCTGCCGCTGCAACATTGTCTCACGTCGTCACAAACCAGTTGAGATTTGAGCAAGGGGAGAAGGCGAAAATTCAGGCGGAACTTGGCAAGCTTCAAAAGGAACTGGCAGCTCTAAAATCGTCTGGACGTATGCCAAAGCAAACGGTGTCTGGGCAGCCGTCAAAAACAAGCAACCTGAGTGATCGTCTGAAGATGAACAGCTCGGCGGCAATTGACATGGGGCTTGACGAAGCTGGCCTGTAACCATGAGCGAAAAAGTATCTCCCATGGAGCGCAGGACACTTGCTGCGCTAGACTCTTCCAACCCATTTCAAACGCCTGTGGCGGCCCCTAGAACGCTTGGGGGAGCCCAGAGCGCAACAATCCCTGAAGCAGAGCCTGACGAGATTGATCGCCTGTCAGACTCAGACGACCACATGATTGACGTGGCTGTCGAAAGTGAAGTTCCGTCAAAACGCCGGGGGCGGCCCAAAAAGGTTGATGTTGCGCCAAGCGTTGCTGATGCCGAGCCGGTATCGAGTGCGGACACTATCACCCAGACGCACGACCGAAACGGGATGCCAAGCTACCGGTGCGAGTTTGCCGGCAGAGACATCTTCGTCGGAAAATGCTGGCACAAAACCGTGTCCCCGGCGACTGCTGACGCCGTTTCGGCAATGATGCTGGATTTTGGCAAGGACCGAATCCGGACCGACACGATTGTAGGAGACTCGAACATCTACCGCTCGAGAAACCTGATGGTGGAAAGGTTCATGGCTACGGATGCCAAATGGCTGTTCTTCCTTGACGACGACATCGTGCCATCTATCGGTCGGGCTGAGTGGTTTCGGAGCTGGGTGCCAAGCGCAGCCACCGTGCCTACAAACGCTCTGCAACGTCACATATTGCACCGTCTTATCGGCGCCGGGAAAACGCTGGTCGGGGCTGCCTATCTCCAAAACGGCGGGCTTGGCCGGCTTGCTTGCAGCGACCTAACGCTTGAGGCAGCGGCACGCTCACACACTGACCGGGTGGCGCCGGTGGACTGGGTTGGAACCGGCGCCTTAATGGTTCACCGAAAAGTTTTTGAGGACATCCGGGAAACGCACCCGGAACTCTCCTCAACAAAAGATTCTCCGTTCAATTACTTTGGTCCGATCAGCCACGCAAAGGGGGAAGACATTTCTTTTTGTGAGCGGGCCAAAAAGGCTGGGCACCAGTGTCACATTGACTTGGGAATCCCGGTGAAGCACTGGTAATTCATCCATGAAAGTATACGCCTTTTATCAATCGATCCCAACAGCAGACCAGCCAGAGGAATTTGCCTGCGCTAACTGGTGGAAAACAAGTTGGGCAGCCAATGGATGGGAACCGGTCATGTTGAACCGGTCTCACACCCAAGGGAGCACGCTTTACAACAAGATGCAGCAGAAGCTGGCTCAGTCTGGCATTGGCCAACAGTGGCTACAGGCGAGGATTGCTTGGTTTCATGCCCGGTTCTCCCGCTGGTGCGCTCTACACGCTGCCGGGGGCGGATGGATGTCAGATTACGACGTGTTGAACCTTCGTTTGACTCCGGAAATGGCAAAACGAGCCATGGAAAAGACGCTACTCATCAACAATGGGCCGGCGTACCTATTTTACGCTTCAAAAGACCACTGCGCGAATGCCATTAAAAAGTTTTTGATGGAAGACTTGGTGGAAGACGGGAAAATTCGGCTTGAAATTGATATCCTTGGCGCAGAACCGGAACTCGGAACACTGATTGAACACGTTTGCCATGTTCATTCGCGTGGAAACAGGAAAAGACCCGAAAGGATGCAGTTTATATTTAATAATGAACCAGAGGATGCCGTTGAGTGATTTGATAAAAATATCTTGCAATTAATATCTCGCATGCGATAGATGGCGCATCGGCACGGGACCTCCGCATGGTTCCGGTTGGCGGACCTAAACCGCAAAACGGTCGTATATCTGCCCAGACGACGGGGGCTACCAACAAGACTTTTTCGCCTCTCCAACATGGAGTTGCGTGCGCTTGAATGTAGCTCAGTTTTTAACTGGAGGCTGTTCAAGCTGAACAACCAAACCAATTGAAAACAAATATGAAATTCCTTAAAGGAATCCTGTCAGTCGCTCTGTTTTTGTCTGTCGCAAATGACGGGCATGCAGTCTGGAATACGTTTGTAACTGTTGCCGGGGGAACCTTTGGCAATGGCACAAATTTCAAAGGCCAAGCCGCTCCCGGTGTTAAGATGGGAGAGACCGAGGTAAACTTCACCGAATGGCAGGCTGTGCGTTCGTACGCAGTCTCAAACGGGTTTCAAATCGACAATGCTGGCACTGGAAAGTCAGCAACGGCTCCGGTTGAAAATGTTGATTGGTACTGTGCGTTGAAGTGGTGCAACGCGGCAACTCTTCAGCAGGGAACGCTCACTCCAGTTTATTTTACAGGGACGCTGGCGATCACTGCATTGACCAGCTCTGGAACGGTTGCTACCGCAACTGTGCCAACCGGACACAAGCTCTCGACCGGCAACTGGGTGACCGTGTCTGGTGCCAGTGTTGCTGGGTACAACCTGACGCGATCCGTTAAGGTTGTAAGCCCGAACGTGTTTTCCTACCTCACCGTCTCTGGTAGCATGGCTGCTGCAACCACTGCATCGGCCAAGGTGTGGTACACGACCGGCGATGTTGTGCCGCTTGTGGATGCGGCAGGCACCGGGTATCGGATCCCGACCGAGAAAGAATGGGAATGGTCCGCTTGGGGGGGTCTCTCCAGTGGCACATTCACCTATGCAGGCAGCAACACTGCCAACACCGTAGCTTGGACTCGTGAAAACCAGCCAAGCCTCAATGCTGGAGCCCAACCTGTGCGCACAAAGACCGCCAATGAGTTGGCGCTCTACGACATGAGCGGGAACGTGGCTGAATGGTGCTTTGATGACGCAGCCCCGCTCTACGGGCGTCGGGTGCGTGGAGGTGGCTGGAGTTCCGATGCCGGACTCAGCCGCACAATGAATCGCGGATACCGGGATCCAGCCAAAGCAGAGGCTGCATTCGGATTCCGGGCAGCAAGAAACTAAAAACCAAAACCAAAACCTCAAAACTGTAACTTATTATGGCAAACGATTGTATCCCACTCGCAACCATCCAGAACTTTGCTTCTAAGGATGTCAACCGCATCATCGGCCAGATCGCCAAGGTGCTAGCTCGCAAGAGTCCGTACATCAACTCCATTGACGGAGGAACGCTCCCCAATGTCTCCGACGTTGTGCGTTCGGTCGTTGAGGAAATGGCAGTTCCCGCTGCCTCGCTGGCCTCTCCCACGTTTGTGGAAGACACTTCGCTTTGCGGAGTAGGCGCAACTCCTGACCAAGTTGGCTCTACGGAGTACCAGTTTAGCCTTCAGACGCTTCGTGGCGCCGGTCCCCGGGTCTGCGTAAAGCAGGCTCGTACGGCATTCAAGGGCTCGTACTTGCAGGCTCAGGTGAGCTTGGAGAAGACCATTCTCCAGATCATCAACGCCGACATCCGGTATCAGTACCTGATTCAGTCGGGCGTGAAGTACGTCGTGAACACCACGGCGTCCTTTTCGACGAATTTAACGGGCGACATGCAGAACATCAACACGAAGTTCGCGCAGACGCTCCCGGACGGTCCGTTGAACTTCAAGACCCTGTACCGTGCCGGCACGTTCCTCCGTGAGGAAATGCTAGCGGAGCCGTTTGCTGCCAAGGAAGGTGAGTTCTTTCAGGTCATGCTCGGTGCTGATGCTATCGAAAACATCCGCAACGACGCTGACGTCAAGGAAGACCTGTTGTACCTCTCTGCCGGCTCCTTCAAGCTGGGTGAAGAGTCCATCAGTGGCTACCAATTTCAAGGCTATAGGGGGTTTGCGTTCGGCATCGATCAGCAGCCTCTCCGGTCCACCGGCTTTGATGGCAACGGCAACCTCGTGCTGGTCAACCCGATCATCTCGACTGCCGTCACCAACGGATTCGCGCAGCGCCGCAACCCGGACTGGGTTAACGCTCCGTACGAAGTTGGTTTCGTCATCGCTGGCGACTCGTTTAAGCGGCTGGTGCCCGAAAACTACATGGGCGAAGGCACGTTTAAGTTCGCTCCACAGCTTGCCATGGGCGAGCTCGAGTGGACCTACTTCCGCGACAACGACTGCAACCTGTACGGGGATTTCGGCCAGCACATCTACCAGATCAGCCGGGCTATCCAGCCGATCCGGCCCCAGAATGTGATGCCGATCCTGTTCAAGCGTTGCCCGTTTGACGGACAGCCGCTGCCTTGCTCGACTGCTGCGACAGGTCTCTAAGATTGACCTGACCTTGAGGGGGCTGGAGTAATCCAGCCCCTTCTTGTCAGGTTAAACTACTGCGACCATGTCCATTCTCTCTACCGCACTTTTTGAACAGTACAGCCTGCTGCTGTTGCAGCAGATCGCCAATAATCCTGCTGGCGTGGATGTTCAGAGCAACATGTCCACTGCTGTTTATCGGCAGAACACTCTCATTTTACTGCAATACATTGCCACGCACGGGGGCGGGGGTGGTGGCGGAACCGGAGCTACTGGGGCCACTGGAGTTCGCGGGTCCACTGGTGTAACGGGGACAGCCGGCTCCACTGGAGCAACCGGCATAGGGACAGTAGGAGCAACCGGAGCAACCGGAGCAACCGGAGCAACCGGAGTGGGAACAGCCGGAGCCACGGGAGCCACTGGGACAGGTGTCACGGGCGCCACGGGGGCTACAGGAGCCCCGGGGCAATCAACCTCATTTTTTAATTATCAGGCCGATACAGGGTCTCAGGTATTGCCTCCAACTGGAACAATCACTGATGGTCACATTCTTTGGAATCAAGTGACTCAAGTAAGTGCTAGTGTTATTGCAATTTCTCACATTGATTCACTTGGAAATGATATTGATGTGTTTTTTCCTCTTTATAAACAGGGAGACACATTCGTTTTGCAAGACAAGAGCAATTCGGACAACTTTCAAAGGTGGACAATTTCGGGGACTCCGACAATTGGAAACAATTCCTACGTATTGCTTCCGGTCACGCTAGTTTCATCAGGTGGGACGCCTCA
>CAYRTN010000031.1:0-12983 GCA_964427235.1 uncultured Chthoniobacter sp.
AATATCTGGAGCATCTCTTGCCGAAATATCCTGCGCACGAGTTCCACGGATCACCACAGTCGATGAAGGAAAAAGCCTTCTCTCTTCGCACGCTCGCGCAGAAAGGGGATCCGCTGGCTTTGGAAATATTCGACTACCAGGCCAAGGCGCTTGGCATTCATGTCGCTAACCTCTCGATGGCATTGGATGCAGAGTTTGTCGTGATCGGCGGTGGGCTCATCGATCCCCATGCCACGACCGAGGAATTCCGCGCACGCTATCTCGGTGGGATTCGGTCCGCGGCTGAGCCGTGGCTTTTTCCAGAGCAGAAAAGAACGATGCAAATCCTCCCAGCTAGTATGGGAGAGCTATCGCAAGGGATCGGCGCCGCGCTTGTTGCGCTCTACAAATTTCGGAGCTGATCACGTTCACCGGACCGCCTATTTTGTAGCAGTCCAAGGCGTATCGGTAGCGTTCGTTTTGAGGGAGTTCATAACAATGTAAATCAGGCCCTCAAGCATCTCCGGCGTTGTCCGATAGACATCGGTGTCCGTCTCTGTGGGTTGCCACGTTGATGCGGGAAGTGAGGTTGCGTACGTGAGGCTGCGGATATCGACGCTCGTGGAGAAATCTTTGCGCTTCACCTCCACTCGGCGCGGAGTGTATCCGGCCGCCACCCAAATTCGGGCCTGAAAATCCTCGGCTTTGGTAGAGCGGGCAAGTTCCGGCATCAAGCCCACTGTCAGCACACGGCAATCCTCACCATTCAAAGATTGCACTTCGGCAACATCAGGTCGGGAAACGGAAAACAGGGCGGGGAGGAAAATCGCCTGTTGCGGAGTGATCGGTAGGGAGATCGGGGTATTGAGGCGCGCGGTTTTTTTGGGAACCACATTGAAGCTTGAGATCAGGAATTTGACTTTGCTCCCCGGAGTCACCCAGACCTCATTGCCGTTCCGACAGACGGTAAAAGTTTCGCCAAGGACAGGCGCCTGCAACTTGACCTTATCGGGGAACTGAACGTTGGCGAGGAGTGTCGCCCCCTTCATGCTCTCCGGCAGTCGCCCGCTGACATCTGACATCTCAATGGACAGGGTGGCGGCTCGGTTTGCGCCATTGGATTCGGCCAGAAGCACGCCCCAGAGCGGTTGGAAGATTTTTCCGATCAGGTCGTAGGGGTTTTCGCGCGGGGGTGGGTTTTGTGCCCAGGATGGATGGCCTGTCGCGATCAAAATCACGACCGCCAAGAGTCTACAAATCTGCATGACCGCAATTAAAAACCCAAATCCCGCGTATGGCAAAAGATTCGTTTTGCTTTTCCAGAGCAGGAGGTGTCATCTAAAAGGGCATGATGGAGTTGAAGAATGAACAAAGCTCGGTATCAACCGAGCGTAGTCGCACCAAATGATCGCCGCAGGAATTGTTTACGCTTTCATGGAAAGCACGTTTGAGGGGAAAGCTATCCTCATCGCCCTTTTCCTAGCCTCGATCTTCAGTTGGTCCGTGATGGTGACGAAGTTTCGGTACCTGAGCTTTTGCAAACGTCAGAACGAACGTTTCTACGATATTTTTCACCAAGATCGACAACCCCTCCGTATCTACGAAAAAAATGCCCATTTCGATGGCTCGAATATTTATGATATCTACGATGCGGGCGCGAGCGAGTTGTGTTTCCAAATGCTGGGATCCATCGAGGTGGATGAGACATTTTCCTCTCGGTTGAAAACCGCCGAGAAGATCACGCCATCCCAGTTGCGCGCTGTGCAGGCCGCGATGGAGCGTGCAGTAGGAGAATCGGCTCTCCGGTTGGAATCGCAAATGATCGTTCTCTCGACAGCCGTCAGTGGTGCTCCATTCCTCGGTCTGCTTGGAACAGTGTGGGGTGTGATGGATGCGTTCGCCGGCATTGCCGTTGCGGGAAACGCGAACCTTGCCGCGATGGCACCTGGTATTTCCGGATCCCTCATTACGACGATCATTAGCCTTCTTGTGGCGATCCCCGCGATGTTCGGATACAACTTTCTCGTTACTACATTGCGATCATTGCTCGTGCAGGCTGATAATTTTGCCGCCGAATTCTCCTCCGAGATCGAGCATCGTTATGTGGAATTCGGCACACGGGAGTCCCGGCGTCCATTGCTTTAATTCGCTCTCATGCGCCGCCACTCTTCGAGACACAGCCTGCATACGCTCACCGAGCTGAATATCACGCCCATGCTGGATCTGGTATTCGTGTTGCTGATTATTTTCATGATCACAACGCCGCTGATCGAAAACAGCATGGATCTCGTGGTTCCTAAAAGCTCCACGGCTGCTGGCGCTTCGAATCCCGCTGAGACGTTCAATATCTCGATCGATAAAAACAATGTGCTCAAAATCAATAATGATGTCGTCACCGCTGAGGACCTCGAATCCCGATTGGCCACATCGCATCGCGAAAAAGCGGATATGGCCGTTGTCGTGCGCCCGCACTTTGAGCTGCCCATCCAAAAATTCATCGCCGTGATGGATATCCTCCAGCGGGTGGGAATAACGAAGGTCGGAGTGATGACTCTCAAAGACGACCCTAAAAAAGGCGAAGGCGGCCGCTGATATGGAAAATCCGCAATTTCGGCGGAATCTGATCCTCATCGCGTGCCTGCATATTTTGCTCATCGCGGGGATTCTCTATTTCGCCAAACGGGAAATCAAAAAACCACAGGGTGATATCACTTGGGTGAACCCTGGCTCGTTTGCCGCAGCGGCAGCAGCCAGTAGTGCGCCCGAGGTTGCCGAAGAGGAAGAACCAGCCCCAACCCCCGAACCTAAGGTCACCCCACCACCCACGCCCGAACCCACTCCAGAACCGACTCCTGAGCCAACGCCCGAACCCACTCCAGAAGCGACGCCCGAGCCTACTCCTGAGCCAAAACCAGAAAAATCGGACATTGTAGAGTCCACCCCAACTCCAACGCCCAAGCCGACAGCGACGCCCAAACCCAAACCATCACCGACGCCCACCCCTAAACCTTCTCCGAAGCCCACGCCAAAGCCATCACCCAAACCCACGCCGAAGCCTTCTCCTAAACCATCACCGAAAGCTTCACCCAAGCCATCGCCGAAGGCGTCCCCTGCGGCATCGCCAAAGTCTTCGCCATCGGCCTCGCCCAAACCCTCTCCAAGTGGATCACCGAAAGCCTCGGCTTCTCCCGGATCCTCACCCAAGGCGGACGGAACATCGAAATCCGAAGGTTCTTCCAAGAATGGCACGGACACCAAAGGCAAAGCGGGATCTGATTCCAAGGGAAATGGATCATCTGCGAGCGGAACAGGTACCGGATCCAAGGCGGGCGGAGGTGGAAACTCCGACCAATTTGGATGGTATCACGAGCTCATTCATGATCGTTTTTTTAGCCAGTGGGAGCAGCCGACATCGATTTTCGAGCAGAATAAGTCTTTTGTTTGCACGGTAAAAATCCGAATTCTGAAGGATGGAACGATTGCCAGTGCCGATATCGTTCACAGCAGCGGCAACCCCATCATGGACTCATCGGTGATGGCGGCGCTCAAACGTGTTTCTCGTATTGATCCACTGCCTGGCGGCCTCGGGGCGGGTGAGGGCTACACGGTGAATATCAACTTTGAGCTTCAATAAGCTCAAAACCCCCACTGGAAATTTTCAAACCGAAGGCGGGAGCTTTGATTTTTTTTAAACCTTTTGCACTCGGCTTGTTGACATAAGCCCACTCTACCAGCATAGTCCCTGCCCGCTCGACGAGCAGGAAATCACATTTATGGATAAAATTCGCAATATCGCCATCATCGCACACGTCGATCACGGCAAAACAACGCTAGTGGATCAGCTGCTCAAGCATGCCGGCACGTTCCGCGTGAATCAAAAAACCGACGAGCGCATGATGGATTCGATGGATCTGGAAAGAGAAAAAGGCATCACCATCCGCGCCAAGAATGCCGCATTCCGTTGGAAAGATTACCACGTCAATATCGTGGATACTCCCGGCCACGCCGACTTCGGCGGAGAGGTTGAGCGCATCATGAAAATGGTGGACGGTGTGCTTTTGGTGGTGGATTCGCATGACGGTCCTCAGGCCCAAACCAAATTCGTGCTTCGTAAGGCGATGGAGAACGGTCTCAAGCCAATCGTCGTCATCAATAAGATCGACCGTGAGAACGCCCGTCCTCACAAGGTGCTCGACATGGTTTTTGAACTCTTCATGGAGCTCAATGCCACCGACGAGCAACTCGATTTCCCTCACATCTACGCCAGCGCCAAGCAGGGCTATGCGATGAATGAGGTGGGAGATCCTGCCGATAGCATGGAACCTCTCTACGAGGCCATCGTTAAGCACATCCCGCCGCCACCTGCTCCGACTGTGGATTTCTTCCGCATGTTGGTATCGAACCTCGATTATAGCGACTACTTGGGCCGTATCGCCTATGGTCGTATCATCAGTGGTACAGTGAAGCTGGGACAAACGATTGTTTGTATTCACCAAGGCGGCAAAAAAGAAAAAGGCAAAGTCACAGCGATCTTCTCTCATGAGGGGCTTGAAAAAGTTCAAGTCGAAGAGTCTTCGGCTGGCGACATTGTTGGAATCAGCGGATTTGAAGACGTCTTCATTGGTGAGACACTCACCGACACCGAAGAGCGTGAGGCGTTGCCTTTCGTAGAAATCGATCCGCCTACCATTTCGATGAAGATTTGCGTGAATGACTCACCGCTCGCAGGCCGCGAGGGCAAGCTTCTCACCGCCCGCCAGATCCGAGACCGTCTCATCAAAGAGACTCGTGGCAACGTATCGATCATCGTCAACGACACCGATGTGGCCGGTCACTTTGACGTCAAGGCCCGAGGTGAAATGCAAATCGCCGTTCTCGTGGAGCAAATGCGCCGCGAGGGCTTCGAGCTTCTCGTCTCGCGTCCCGAGGTCATCTTCAAGCGTGCCGAGGACGGATCTGTCCTGGAGCCACTCGAGTCGCTCTACGTTGACGTTCCTTCCGAAAATCTCGGCGACATCCTTCAGTCCCTTGCCGGACGTAAGGCTGAGATCGTCGACATGGTTCACAATCCTCACAGCGTTCTCGTTCAAGCCGTCATCCCAACACGCGGATTGATCGGTTTTGAGACGGATCTCGTCAACGTGACCAAAGGTCATGGTATCGCGAGCCATCTTTTCAAGGAATACGGTCCACACAAGGGCGACATTCCTAGCCGTGGAAACGGCGTGCTTGTCTCCATGGAAGCCGGCACCAGCATGGCCTACGCTCTCGCCACCATTCAAGAGCGCGGTCGCCTCTTCATTGGTGCCCAAGAGGAAATCTACGAAGGCATGATCATTGGGGAAAATTCCCGTCCGGACGACATGCCGGTCAATCCCTGCAAAGCCAAAAAATTGACAAACATGCGCAGTCAAGGTGACGGCAAGGGAATCTCACTCGCTCCTCCGATCGAGATGAGCCTCGAACGTTCCTTGGAATACATCGCCCCCGACGAATATGTCGAGGCGACGCCAAAGTCCCTGCGCCTCCGCAAAAAGATCCTCGACGCCAACGCCCGCAAGCGCGCCGAGAAATCGACCGCCATCTTCGCGTAAGCGAAGAGGCCAGGACGCCACTTCAACACCTTCGGTCGCCTCGCCAAAACGGCGGGGCGATCAAGTGTATTTCACGACTTCCTCGATCGTCGAGAGGCCGTCGTAAATGGATCGCAGTCCATCCTCACGGAGGGTGATCATTCCAAGCTCGATGGCTTTTTGGCGAATGAGAATGCCAGGGGCCCGATTGTTGATCATTTCTCGAATCGGGTCTGAGATTTTGAGCAATTCGTAAATGCCCTTTCGGCCCTTGTAGCCCGTCTGGTTGCAGCTTTCGCAACCCTTCCCGTAGTAAAAACTCTTGTCGCCAATGTCGTGAATGCTCAGGCCGAGGGAGGCGAGGACTTGTTCGCTGGGCTCATAGGCCGTACGGCAGGAGGTACAGATTTTTCGGATGAGACGTTGGGCGAGCACGCATTCCAGTGAGGCTGAAATCAGGAACGGCTCGATGCCCATATCCATCAGTCGCGTCACCGCGCCAGTGGAGTCGTTCGTGTGCAGGGTGGTGAAAACCAAGTGACCGGTCAGTGAGGCCTGGATAGCGATCTGGGCGGTCTCCATATCGCGGGTTTCACCGATCAAGATGCGATCAGGATCCTGACGCAGGAACGCACGAAGAACGCGGGAGAACGTGAGTCCAATGGAATCGTTGATGGGAACCTGAATAATGCCGTCGATTTCATATTCCACGGGGTCTTCCGCGGTCAGGAGCTTGGAATCGATCGTGTTGATTTTTCGGAGGCAGGAATAAAGCGTCGTCGTTTTTCCAGATCCCGTCGGACCTGTGACGATAAAAATCCCATTGGGTTTTTCGATCACCTCGAGAATGTATGCGATCGTTTCGGCCGGCATGCCGAGCGTTTCCAAGTCGAGATTCACACTCGAGCGGTCGAGCACACGGAGCACCACGCTTTCGCCGAAAGCGGTCGGCAGTGTGGAGACGCGGAGATCGACCTGGCGACCATTGATGGTTCGCTGTATGCGGCCATCCTGAGGCAGGCGGCGCTCGGCGATGTTGAGATTCGACATCACCTTCACGCGCGAAATCACAGGCAAAGCAAGACGGAATGGGGGCGGATCCATTTCGTAAAGGGCGCCATCCACCCGGTAGCGGATTTTGAACTCGGTCTCAAACGGCTCAAAGTGAATGTCACTCGCCCTCGCAGCGATGGCCTTGTCGAGGATGACGTCCACGTACTTGATGATCGGTGCCGCATTGGCCTCCGCCGTGACCGCTTGAAGATTGAAGGCGTCCTCTTGGCTTTCATCGACGGTGATATCGTGACCGACATCGAGTTGGGCAAGGATTTCGTTGATGCTGGAATCTTCGGACCCGTAGTTCTCACGAATCAAATTCTGAACGCGCGAAGGAAAGGATACGACCTGAACGATCTCGCGGCCGAGCGCGAAGCGGATGTCCTCAATCGGGCGCGGATTCAGTGGATCGATGAGCGCGACAAAAATGGTATTGCCCGAGGCGGCTACGGGAAGAACGCCGTGAAGCCGGGCGAGTCCCGAGGGAATGAGACTCAAGGTCGAGGCATCCGGATTGAACTCCTGCAAGCTGTAGGCTTCAGCTCCCAGCGATTCGGCAATGACCTGCTCAAACCCCCCTTCATCCACGATATGGGCGTCCAGAATGGATTGCTCAACGGGCTTATGCTCAGTCTGAGAGAGGTGAATGAGTTCCTCTGCGGTCTCCGTGGTGATGAGGCCGCGCTCTAGGAAAATATCGGTGACATGACGGGCGTCCATGGTGGTTTTACTCGAGATCCGACATGGTGGTGCTGATGACCTCATCGGCTGTGGTCATGCCGGAGAGAACTTTGCGCACTCCATCCTCGCGCAGGGTGCGCATGCCGAGTTCTCTAGCACGTTGACGGAGGGCTATAGTGGAGGCGTTGTTGTTGATCATGTTTCTCACTTCATCATCGACAAGGAACATTTCAAAGATGCCCATCCGGCCGCGAAAGCCTTTGCCCCGACACTTGTCGCATCCGATGGGGCGCATGACACTGGCCTGTTTGAGCATGCCAGGTTCGATCTGCAGGGCGCTCATCTCGTATTCGGTGAGTTCGCCAGCCGCCCTGCAGTGTGTGCAGAGTTTGCGGACCAGACGTTGGGCGACGACGGCTCGGACGGAGCTGGAAACAAGGAAGGGCTTGATCCCGATATCCACGAGACGCGCGATCGCACTCGGGGCGTCATTCGTATGGAGGGTTGAGAGCACCAAGTGGCCGGTGAGCGAGGCGTTCACCGCAATGCTGGCGGTCTCGTAGTCGCGAATCTCACCGATCATGATAATATTCGGAGCTTGGCGCAGCATCGACCTTAGGGCGGCGGGAAACGTCATACCGATGCTGGCATTAACCGGCACTTGGTTGATGCCATTCATCTGATACTCGACTGGATCTTCGACCGTGATCAGCTTGCGATCAGGCTTGTTCATGTAGTTGAGACAACCGTAGAGGGTGGTTGTTTTCCCCGATCCAGTGGGTCCTGTGACAAGGATGATGCCGTCAGGGAGAGCGATGCATTGCTCAAACTTGGCCTGGTCGTCCGAAAGGAAGCCCAAATCCGGAAGGCCAAGCATGAGTGAGGTTTTATCCAAAATTCGCATCACGACACTCTCGCCATGGACAGTTGGGATCGTGGACACGCGAAGGTCTACCGACTTGTCTCCGAGGCGGATCTGGATGCGGCCGTCCTGCGGTAGTCGTCTCTCGGCTATACTCATCGAGCGGGACATGATTTTGAGTCGGCTCACGATCGCGGAATGCAAGCGCTTGGGCGGGGCTTGCATTTCCTGAAGGACGCCATCAATGCGAAAGCGGACTCGTAATTTGCTCTCAAGTGGCTCGATGTGAATGTCGCTGGCCCGGCTTGTATAGGCTTCGAGCAAAAGCAGGGAAACGAGTTTGATGATCGGAGCATCTCCTTCCGTGTCGGCTTCTTCATCCTCATCCGTCTTAGACGCAGAGCCCTCAGTCATCGTCATCCCCTTGAGGAGGGACGAGGCGGCGTCATCGGCGTCGCCATAATATTTTGTAATTAACTTCTTAACCGCCTCGTGCGTTGAGCAAACAAACTCGATCTCACGTCGCAATTTGTAAGTGAGTCCGTCCATGTTATGCATGGCCATGGGATCGCTGAGCGCAATGATGAGAATGCCGTCACGCATCCCGATGGGGATGGCTTGATACCGTCGGGCGTCGTCGGCCTCCAGAAGATCAATGAGTTTACGATCGACCTGGGTATTTTCCAGCTCAACAAATTCCATGCTGTTCTGCGCAGCAAGCGTGCGCGCGACATCATCCTCGGTAATGACCCCAGTATGGACGAGGGTAGAAATAAGACCATCAGGACTGATGTTGGCACGTGCACTCTCGACTTGAGCGCGGGTCAGCATTCCAAGGTCCCGTAGGATTTCAACTATGTAATCGTCGTTCTGAGACACGAATTTTATTAGGGCGGGCTTCTACTTAAAGCGAGGGGCGAGGCAAGTCAACGTAAGGTGTGTGGGCATATCACGTCGAGGGCGGCGTGGTAGTGATAGCCAGGAGCGCGAGATGGCGTCCGGTGCGTCCTTTCTCGCGGCGATAGGAATAATAGGCGGTGGGATTCGAGGCGGTGCAATATCCACAATCGTGGATTTCCGTCAAACCAGCGGCGGCCGCTTGGGCTCGGATATCTGAAGCAAAATCGACCTCATAGTGAGGCGGGCGTACGCAGGGCGAAATTTGCATGATGATGTCACTCGGGTTGGCGCCGATTGTCGCGCAGAGGGTGGCGATGGTTTGAGTGACGATGCCGAGCTCCGTGCCCTTGCGTCCCGAGTGGGCTAGGGCGATGCCGCGCCCGTGCTTGTCCACAAGATAGACAGCGGCACAATCGGCAACGTAAATGCCAAGGCAGAGTCCGGCTTCGGTCGTGACGAGGGCATCACAGTCGGGTACGGGATAGGGCGCCTCCTTCGTCACAATGCGAACATGGGCGCTGTGGACTTGCTCGGCTTGAGCAAGGGCCATGCCCGCGAAGCCGGCCTTTTCCATTGTCGCCAGATGGATCGACTTCAGTCGTTCGAGTGCAACTTGTCGGTCAGCTTGCACATCGACATCTGGGGCGCGTTGGATGAACGCCGCCCGGATTCTAGGCAGATTGAGACTGGGAAACGTCTCAAACGGACATGCTTTATCAGCCATTGAGGCGATCAAATTTCTGAGGCTAGTTACCCTTGGTCGCCTTGGCGGTTGGGGTGCCCTGTGCTTTGGGGGCAGGAGTGGGCGTTGGAGTGGCCTCAATGATGGGTTTGATTGGGTCGCTTTTCCGGAGAGCGCGCGGAAGCTTGGGCTGTGGGCGATCCGGATTGTTGAGATTTTTAAAGCGTTTGGCCTCGGGGCGGGTGAGGGGATCATCGAAAAATTCCTCGTAGCGCGTGTCGATGGACAGGGCGCGTTCGTATTCTGCTATGCCTTTGATGTAGCTGAAATAGGCTTGAAGAAGAAAAGTCTGAGACTGCAGGAGGGATGTTTGTTGATTGAGTACATCAAGCTGAGTGCCGGCTCCGGCATCGAGGCGCTCCTGTGACAACCTCAGGGCTTCTACGCCTTGGACGACGCTGGCCTCTTGGCTGTCCACGGTTTCCTTCGCTTCAAGCAGGTTGGAAATGGCCTGTTGAACTTGGAGGATGACCTCCCGAACGCCATTGTCGTAGTTGATTTTGGACGAATCCAGTTGGGCCTTCGCCTGCTTCACATTGCCATAGGTGAGCAGTCCGTCCCACAACGCCCATGAGCCATTGATCCCCAAAAACCAGCCAGATACAATATTGGAGAGATTCGAGGTCATCATATCGCTAGTGTTAGTTTGAGCCGCGCGTGCCTTGATGACCGGCAGATATCCCGCCACCTGCTCGTTGACCTTAGCTGCGGTGGACAGGATGCTTTGGCGTTGAGCCTTAAGGCCTGGATTGCGGGCCACGGCGGTGCGAATCGAGTCATCGGGGTTGAGGGTGCGGGGTTTGTAGTCCAGCTTGCCCACGATATTGAAAGGAACCTCGCTGGGGAATCCGGGTGGGTAATCCATTCCAAGCAGGCGGACGAGCTGATACATCGAAACTCGGTAGTTATTCTGGGCTTGGATGAGCGGCGGCTTCGCGTTGGCCAGAGCAACCTCGGCCTGAAGCACGTTGAAGCGCGGTACGGTGCCTGCCTCATAGCGGTTCCGTTGATCTTTCAGTTGCTCGGTGAGGAGATCGACCGATTGTTGGTTCGCGATGATGAGCGCTCGGTTGAGGACGATCTCGGAGAAGTTGATTTTCACGTCGGAGATCACTTGGTCGATTGTGGCTCGAAGCTCGAAGTAGGAACCATGCTCACTGGCAATCGCTGAACGGATGCGCGAAATGGTGGCGCCGCCGTCATAGAGAAGTTGGTTGAACTCCAGATTGATATTCCAAATCTGGTTATTCATGTTCGCGCTGCCGATTTCGACTTCGTTCAACTCGCGCGTCGTGTAACCATAATCGGACGTGAGTGAAATCTGGGGAGTGATTTTGGAGCGAACACTGATCATCTGCCCGGATGTGAGGTTGAGCTTTTGAACCCCGTCGAGGATGTCGGGATTTTTCTTGAGCGCTAATTTGATGGCATCCTCCAGCTTCATATCCGCCACCTTGGGGTTGCGTTGCTGGGCTATCAGTGCATCGAGTTGTTTGTAAAACTCAGTGACGGCCATTTCCTTGGTCATGGCCACCTTGCCGCTCTCTTGCAGGGTCTGGGTTTCAGTTCCGGGAGCGAGAGGTTCGCTTGCCTGAGCGGGTACGGGAGGGGCCAGCTCACCTTGGATTGGCTGCAATTCGGGTAGGGCGGTCGCGGGAGGGATTGAGGGTATCGGCTGTGGTAAGGTGCCATCCGGAAGCGGCGTGGGGGAAGCGGTTGCCGAAGCTACAGGGCTCACTGGAGCAAGCGGAAGCGGGGTGAACTGCGGTAGGGGCGGCGGTGCGGGGAGGTCTTTAAATTCCGAGCTTGGTGTCGGCGATTGGGCCAACACGGCGGGAATGGTCAAAAACAAAAAAGCGGCAAGGGTGCGGGTGTCTCTAAGGAGCATAGGAAACGTGGTAGTTGTTTTACTGATCAGCAAGTGACATTAGACAACGATTTGCCGGTGAAAAGAATTTTGAGCAAGAGCTGCTTGTCTAGGGTTAGGGAGGGGGCGGCTGAATTGGAGCGACCACAGTGGGTCTGGGCAGGTAAACCTTATCGCCGGCACGGGGATCACCACTGAGAATATCGGCAATCAGAAAAGGGGGATTCCTAAGCGCCGTCATGCGCAATACACCGGTTTCCGCTGCGTCCCGAATACAAAGATATTTTTCCCCTGCAATGACTCCTGTCGTGCCTTGCGCCTGAATGAGCACGAACCGCTCATCCTCATTCACCAGTCGAATGACGCCCGCCCAATCGATCGGGGTGGCCGATGGTGGCGGCGGGGTCTTTTTAGGAAATTTCAACCACGACAGCCAAGAAATCGGGGCTTTCTTCGTCGCCGCTTCCGCTTTCGGTTTGACTGAGGGCGAATCTTTTTTGGGAGTGGCGCAACCGGCGATCGCGAGAACCAGTAGTACCAAAAGCCGCTTGCTTTTGGATTTTTGAAAAGGGGCACAGGCGTCCCGCCTGTTTGCGTTGGAATGCTCGTTGGTTCCAGAGGGAGGGGTGCGAGCAAGTAGACCTGTGTCCACACGGCCGGGACGGCCATGCCCCCTTTCTTTTGCCCTGCAAAGTCCAATTTCAATGGGGCAATGGTATAAGAGGGACGTTAAAAATACAGGGATTTGAAGAAGGAATGACCTGCTCGACTTCGTTTGGCGCAATGGCGGCAGGCGGTTTTGAAAATCCGGAATTGGCATTTGATGAAGTAAAGACGTGAATACGCTTCATGATCGGAACGGGCAAGCCATGACAGCGGAAATCGAAGGGTTCCTCATGTATCTGGCGACCGAGCGGGGGCTCTCGGCAAATTACCAACTCTCGGTCCAGCGCTCACTGGAGGGGTTTTGCGACTGGATCCAAAAAAACACGCCGGCCAAGGATTGGCAGTCCGTGGAACCTCAGCAGATCACCGATTTTTTGGTTTTTCGCAAACGCTCGGGGCTCATGGCGTCCTCGGTGCGACTCGAAGCCGTGGCGGTGCGCATCTTTTTTCGCTTCCTAGCCTCGCGACACAAGTGGCCTGAAAACCCCGCCGAAACACTCACCCTGCCGCGTCCCGAAAAATCCCTGCCAGAAACTATGAACGCCTCCGATGTGCTCAAATTGCTGGAGAGCGTGAGGGCGGAAGATCCGCTTGGTCTCCGCGACCGCGCGATGCTGGAACTTCTCTATTCCAGCGGCCTACGGGTTTCGGAGCTTT
>CAYRTN010000032.1:0-12950 GCA_964427235.1 uncultured Chthoniobacter sp.
CCGATCTTCGCACTCACCCCGGCTCCGCCGAAGACGAAATGATGCCCAGCAGGGCCATGCCCCGCAGTTGATCCGGCATGGCTTCCCGCCCGCCCGGAACTGGAAAAGGTCGTTTCAGCATGGTCTAAAGGGTCTGGTACGCATGATAGATGAGATGCGTCTGGCCATCGCACGGGATCTCATTCCGCTCTGCAACAGGAGTGTTTTTTAATCCGTTAAATGATCTGCTGCGTTCACTCTTTGGGCTACCTTTGACTCTCCTTCTTCGCTCGGCATCAATTCCGTCATCCTATCCGAAAAGCCGATCGGGGCTTAGGCTTTTTTAAGCGCCTCGGTTTCGAGCACCTCGCGACGAACGCTCTTTCCGCGAAGTTTGGAGGCCCAAAGCACGACTGGCGAAGCCACATAAACAGAGGAATAAGTGCCGACGAGAATACCAACAAGGATGGCAAACGAGAAATCACGCAGCACCGTGCCACCGAAGAAATAAAGCGCACCGACAGAGAGAAGCGTCGTGCCACCCGTGAGCAAGGTCCGACCGAGCGTCTCGTTAATGCTGATATTCATGAGGGTTTGGATTGTTCCCCTTTCCCCATTCTTGAGACCTTCACGAATGCGATCGAACACAACAATCGTGTCGTTGATCGAATATCCCGCAATCGTCAGAATGGCGCCCACCATGACGAGCGACAACTCCCCTCCAATGAGTGAGAAAATGCCGATAGTGATAATGATATCGTGCAGCAAAGCCACCACCGCTCCGAGCGCGAAGGAAAACTCAAACTGCAGCGTGACATACAAAAAGATGCCGACCATGCCTAAGCCCAAGGCAATCATCGCGGTCTTCGCAAATTCCATACCGATCTGCGGTCCAACCGTATCTTGGCCGATAGAGACCAAGCCGCGATCTGGGAATGCGGTTTCGAGCTGTTTGAGCAACGCGCCCGAAGTTCCTTGAGCGCTCCGGAAAGTGAGGACTTCCTTGATGCCCTCACGCTCAAATTGGATCACGACACCAGGATCATTGATTGCAGAACGAGCCTCAGGAACAGAGATGGGCTTGGAGGAGTCGACGATCAAAAGATCGCCGCCTCGAAAATCGATGCCGAAATTTTTCTCACCACGAATGGCAAAGATCCCAATCGATCCGCCGATCATCAGGACAGAAAAGATCACCGCCAAATGGCGCTTTCCCAAAAAGTCAAATTTCTTGTCCGTGACAAGGTCAAGCATTCGCAAGGATTTGAGTCCCCCTTTTTCCACCAACCAACGGAAAGCCGTTCTCGTAAAGAGCAGAGCGGAGAACATCGAAGCGACGATGCCGAGCGTGAGAGTCACTGCAAATCCCTTCACGGAACCGCTAGCCTGCCAGAAGAGAATCAGTGCGGTAATGAGCGTCGTGGCATTCGCGTCAAAAATGGCGCTGAATGCTTTGTCGTAGGCGCCAGCCAGAGCAGTTGGAAGCGACTTACCCGCCGCCATCTCCTCGCGCAAACGCTCAAAGATAAGAACATTGGCATCCACCGCCATACCAATGGTCAAAATAATGCCCGCAATACCCGGCAAAGTGAGTGTGAAGTTGAACATCGCCATCGCTCCAAGCAAAAGAACGATATTAATCAAGAGTCCCACGATCGCGACCAATCCGGCAAAGCGATAGTAAAGAAACGTAAAGGCCATCACCAGAATGAGGCCGGAAACACCTGCCAGCACACCGCTGCGAATCGAATCCGAACCAAGCGTAGGTGACACACTCCGCGTTTCCTCGATTTGAACAGGAACACGAAGCGGATTTTCCAAAGCACTCGCGAGTTCGCGAGCTTCCTTATCCGTGAAATGACCCGTAATTTGGGCACGCCCACCGAAATGATCGGTCTGAAGGACTGGAGCCGAGATCACTTCGCCATCGAGAAGGATCGCCATCTGACGACCCTTATTCTGCCGCGCCACTTCGTCAAAAATTTTGGCCCCTTCGGCATTGAGCGTGAGCGAAACTCCATACCCCTGTTGATCAAAATAAGCAAAGGCCCGGGTTACATACTCCCCCGTCATAGCCGCACGGCGCTTAACGAGGATTTGCGATTCCTCCTTGGACTCTTTTGAGAGCTTATAGGGCTTGAGGACATAGGAAGGGTCCATGACTTCCTCACCAGTCTGGATTCGCTGGACATGGGATTGCCCGCCGTCATCGACAATGGAAAACTCCAACTTCGCCACACGCTGAAGTTGGGATTTAGCTTCCTCGATTTGCTTCGTATCCAATCCCGCGATCTGAACCAAGATGCGATCTTTTCCTTGTGGCGTTATAACGGGCTCACTCACCCCATATTGGTCGATACGCTTACGAATGACTTCCACAGCCTGCTCGAGCAATGCGGGAGTGATGCCTGTCTCCGTCTGAGGAACGAGACGAATAAGGAACGAGGTCCCTCCCTGCAAATCCAAGCCGAGTCGGATTTTCTTGGTGGGCGGGACGATCTGCTCCACACAGAATGCCGTCAGAAGTAACGTCAGAATCAAACCCAACCACCTTTTGCGAGCTGGAATGTCGCTGGCAAAATACCAACCGAAAAGAACCAGCAAAAGCAGGCCAAAAGCAAATGTGAGAGCAGGCGTCATCTTGTAGTGTTATTTAAGGCGACTCAACAGTCACCGGGATTTCTAAGAAATTAGGCAGCGGGAGCGTCAGCAGGCTTGAGAACAGCAGCCACAGCGGCGCGGTCGAACTCTACCTTCACGTTGTCAGCAATTTTGATGGTGAGAGTTTTGTCCTTCACATTGGCGACGACTCCATGGATTCCGGCATTCGTGACCACTTGATCGCCGGTTTTGATGGATTCCACGAGTTTGGAATGTTCCTTCGCCTTCTTTTGCTGAGGACGGATGAGGAGAAAGTAAAAGATAACAAAAATAAAAACCAAGGGCGCCATCGAGATGAGTGGGTTCGGTTGCTCGGCGGGCGCTGCTTGTGCAAGGAATAATAAGGTCGCAAATTTCATATAAGAGTTGTGCAGGATATAAAAGCTACCCCCCTTGGCAAGAGCGATTGACGACTTGGCGCGTAAATACACTCCGCACTTTCGCTCCTTTCTTTTACTTCCAGAGCTGTGTAGTGAGATGGGGAAATGAAGGGGAAAAAAGTGAACCTCACTGACCGTAAGATGGCCGCAGTCGTCGGAATCGTCGATTCACCCGAGGCCGTCAGCGTGGTGAAACGTCTTCCACAAGGCGAGGTGGATTACTTGGAATGGCGGGCCGATTTTCTTGGGGATAAAATCCCAAAATCCCATATCCCGTGGATCATCACCGCCCGCCATCCGCTCGAGGGCGGCAAAAATGCGCTCACTCAGGCACGACGGAGGGAACTTCTATTGAGCCTACTCCCATCAGCTTCGCTTGTGGATATCGAAGTGCGATCGCTGGCGGGCCTCAAAGACGTCGCCGCTTGCGCTCAGAAGAACGGCATCGGTGTCATCGCTTCCTTTCATGACTTCGAAAAAACACCTGCCACATCGCGCCTGCGAGAGGCCATCCGTCGAGCGAATGACTTCGGCGCAAATGTGGTGAAAATCGCTACTCGCACCACCACGCCGAAGGATGTGTCGCGTCTTCTGGATCTTTGGAACGCCACCCATTTGCCTCTTGCGATCATGGGCATGGGCCCGCTGGGAATGAGTTCTCGAATCCTATTTGCGAATTGCGGATCGGCACTGAACTACGGTTGGCTACACAGTCCAAACGTTCCTGGCCAGTGGTCAGCCGCCGAACTCCGCACCCTGATTACAAAAATCGGCGTTGACAAATAAGCCCAAAGCATCGAAATAAAGGCCATCATCAGCCCTCTTTCGGCTGAAAATGAAATGGTGGTCGTAGCTCAATGGCAGAGCTCCAGGTTGTGGTCCTGGTTGTTGCGGGTTCGAGTCCCGTCGATCACCCCATTTTTTATTTCACTGAAAGCCACTCACGCAGCCGAGTAACTTTCGTAAACATGCTCAAAAAGAGCCGAGCATTTTTCCTCGTAGAGAGCTTTGTCGTAGGCGCGGGGGAGACCGGTATCCAGGACATCCTTGATGGCATCTTCCACTCGGGCACGGGAGTTCTGTCGGCGTCGCCAATCAATAACCAGTAAATTTTTCACCCGCTCCAGCAGCTCACGCGCGACTTTCTTGACCTCGCCTCTTTCTTCCGAACTCAATGTCGGGGCGGGGCGGGTGAGGATATCGAAAATGACCAATTCCTCCTCGGTCATATTTTCCCGAACATGGCGAGTTTGCTCCTCGGAGAGGCTTCGGCTGAGTTTCAGCAACTCCTCGAACAATTCCTCGATATTTCGACTTCCGGCATTGTAACTCTCGATCAATTCCTCAAATTTTTCGGCAAAATTCGCCCGAGTCTTATTGATGCGAATGAGGCGCTCCAATCGGGAGCGTATTGCTGCCTTCAAGGCCTCGAGTTCGGTGTTTTTGTGGTTGGTTTGCTTGAATCGTTGAGCAAGCGCCTCAAAGTCTATCTTAGAGAGGTCGATGGATGCTGACGGCATTGAGGACATTTCAACTCCAGAAATCGACGCATCCAGAACCGCTGAAATTTCATTCAAGATGCCTGTGATATTGGCCGGTTCCGGGCTGATCTTTTGTTTGATCCTTAAAGCCAACTCCGCCATGAGGGCTATGCGGGGAGCAAATTCGATCGCCGCTGGATCGGGCTTCACCGCACCATAGAGCGTCTTCAGCAAGCGTTCATGCCCCAAAAACTCCCGCCGAACAGGATCGGGAGAAATCAAAGCATCCACCGCGTCGTCCAGCATTCCGATTCTCTCAAATCCCTGCACAGGAAGTTTCTCCAGATCAGCGATCTCGACCTTGTGCGTAGAACAAAACCGCATGGCCGCCTCGACGACCATGCGCAACTCAGCGACAAGCTGAGCCTTGTCCTTGACCGGACTTCCCCCATCCCTTCCCGCTCCGTAGATGGCCAGCGCCTTTTCGAGAGAGGCAAAAACATTCGCATAATCGACGATCAACCCACTGTGCTTTCCCGGAAAAACTCGATTCGCCCGCGCGATCGTCTGCATGAGCGTGTGATTGCGCATCGGCTTATCGAGATACACCGTCGAGCAACTTGGCGCATCGAACCCCGTCAGCCACATCGCGCACACAAAGACGATCCTCAGCGGGTCGGTGGTGTCTTTGAATTTCTCATCCAGCGGCGGCTGTGATTCGACCAACCGCTTTCGATGCGGAACGATATCGAGATGGCGAGCCTGCATCTCTGCGATCTCGTTTTGACCCGGTGAGACGATGAGCGCCATGTCGGTCGACTGCAGCACCTCCAAGCGTTGATTCAAATCCTGCACCTCAGCCAAAATGGCCGGCGTCCGGTCTGTCACCTTGAATAGGCGAGCCAACTCCTTCTCCACGCGCTCACGCTCCGCACCCCAGTGTTTCTTCACCTTATCGTGCATCCGCAGCGCCGTGGCCTTGTCGATGGAGACCACCATCGCTTTGCCTACGAATCCACGACCGAGGAAATGCCTCACGATATCCTGCGCCACCGTATCCAACCGATCATCCCGGGTGATAAGGTGGTATTGCCGCCCCAGCACCTTCTCAAGCTTCTCTTCCTGATCCGCATCGAGGTCGGCATCCTCGATCAGTTGATAAATATCGTCGTTCAGGTCGGGGTTGACCAGTTGCAGTTCCGGCGTGCGGTTCTCGTAGAAGAGCGGGACCGTCGCGCCATCCTCCACCGACTGCTGGAAGTCGTAGATCGAGACATAATCGCCAAAGACTTCCTTCGTCCGTTCTTCTCCGGCGATGAGCGGTGTGCCGGTGAAGGCTAGGAACATCGCCTTCGGCAAGGCCGCGCGCATGTTCAGTGCCAGCGTGTCGTATTGACTGCGATGCGCCTCGTCGGTGAGCACGATCACATCGGAGCGATCAGTCAGCGCCTCCGGCGTCTGAAACTTGTGCACCAGCGTGAAGACATAGCGATGATTCCCGCGCAGCAATTCCCGCAGATGTGCGCCACTCGCGGCATGGCACTGGTCGCCTTCCGCTTCGCTCACCGCGCCAGTGGCTTTGAATGTGCTGGCGATCTGGTCATCCAGTTCCACGCGGTCGGTCACGACCACGAAGGTCCAGTTACCCGCAAGCTTGCGCAGCACCTTCTGCGCGAAAAACACCATCGAGAAACTCTTGCCGCTGCCCTGCGTTTGCCAGAACACGCCGCCGCGACCATGCCCGTCCTTCCGCGCCTCGAGCATGGAGGCGATGGCATTATTCACGCCGAGGAACTGGTGATTCTGCCCGATGATTTTTACCAGCCCAGCCTTGTGCTCCGAGAAGAGCGTGAAATTTTCGACTAGGTCGAGCAGACGCGTCTTATCGCATGTTCCCCGTAGCATCACCTCTAGCGACACCCGGCGAGGCTCGTCCTCACGCTCAATGCGTTTCCACTCGAAGAACCGCTCCCAATCCGCCGTGAGCGAGCCGACGCGGCTGTCAGTCCCATTTGAGGCGATGAGCAGTGCGTTGAACCAAAAGAGCTGCGGAATCTGCGCTTTGTAGTGCGTCAGGTTCTCGTCGAACGCCGCTCGCGCGGGCACGCCGGGCTTCTTCAGCTCGATGAGCACCAGCGGCAGGCCATTGACGAATCCGATCAAATCTGGCCGGCAGGTGTAGAGCGCGCCAGTGACGCTGAACTGGCTGACCAGCAGGAAATCATTGTTTGCCGGTTGCTCCCAATCCATCACGCGCAACCGCTCTGTTTTCTGCCCGCCGCGTTCCTTATCCGGCAACGAAACGGAGATTCCCTCTTTCAGCAACCGATACACCTCGCGGTTCGCCGCCTCCAGGCTCATGGCCGAACGGTCACGCGTCAGTTCATCCACCGCGCCCGTGATGGCCTCGGCCGGCAGCGCGGGATTTAACTGCTCCAACGCCGCGCGCAACCGGGACACCAACACCACCTCGCCCTTCGTCTCGCGCAGCAGGGTTCCGCCGGCACCGAAAGTTTCCTCGCTCGCCGACATCGTTTGCCAGGCAAGCTCCGCGAACAACCCTATGGCGGGCTGCTCGACAAGCTGGTCTTCGGTGTAGGCGTGGGTGCTCATTGGTCCGTCATAGCAGGCTCAGGAATTTCTGAACCAATTCATAAGCCTGCCTTGCTTGCATGGCCTGCGCATCCCTGTCCGGCGCAGAGTGAAATTCCACCAATTGCTGCGGGCCGAACGCATCTACGCTCGCGAACTTCTCACGCAAAATCTCCACCGCCTTGGCGATATTTTGCTCCTTCGCTCGCTTCCTCCAGTCCTCGGCGAGCTTGGCCAGCCCAGCAGGAAACTGTTCCAGACAATAACAAAAGTCGTAGGTGTCCTTCGGTTTGTCACGACCGCCGATGGCGTGTGCCTTCATCACCAGAAAATCGGCTACCAAAGCGACCCTCAATGTCACCGTGTTCTTCGCTCCGCGGACATTTCGGCCGGGTATCTTGAGTTCGACAGGATTGTGAAACGCCTCACTGCAAGCTTCAACCTGGAGGACTCGGAAATCTTCAAGCAACATCGGCCTGTTTTTCCTAAGCTTCACTTCTTTCGGTGCAAGAAATTCCACCTCCACCTGCACAGACTTTTCACCACCCTTGAGGTCCACCTCGACCACCAATTGAAAATCCTTCTCGCCAGCTTTGTAGCGTTTGGTGTCCAGCAAGAGCTTCACCATTTCGGCGTAACGCCCATCGTTTAACTTTGCAGCATCCAACGCCAAGTCCACATCCATGCTCCCAATGTGCGGTTCGTCCGCATCCGGCAACAGCAAGTCCGGTGTCCACCCGCCCACTACCACGAGACAATCCACAAAGGACGCCAGCACCTGACCCACGTCCACTAGAACGCGGCGCGCTGCTGCCGTATGGCGCGGACTATAATCTGCCTCGTTTCGCGGCTCAGGATTCATACGCTTAGTTCTCGCCGCTTCCATTCTGGCTTCAAGCATTGATTCAGCAACGCCTCCGCCGCTTCCTTGCCACGACCGCCGCAGTGATACAAATCCACATACGTCTGCACTGAATTCGTGCAACTCATCCGGTTGTCACCCGTGCCGCCGTCGCCTAAATAGAAAATGCCTTCGTCGTTCGGAATCAGCACCACAAGATTCTCGCCTGAGTCCACCCGCTTGGCTTCGAGGCATTGCTCAAACAGAACATCCTCCTGCTCGCGCACATAGAGCCATGTCTTCGGTTGGCGCACATGCGGAGCTTGATATTCCGCTGCCGAAAAGGCCGCATAAGCCACGAAGCCACCGCTCTGCACGCCCAGCCCAGCCAGAGCATCGCGCAGCTTCTTTCCCTGCAACAAAGTGAAATACCCTCGCCGCTCATGCCGATCAAAGCGATACGCATCACGCCACTCGAACAATAGCTTCAGCGGGTCGCGCAACCGAAAGCCGCCGTCCTGAGCACTCTCAATGAATGCCTCGTCGCGCAAATGGCTCACGACCTTATTCACCAATCCCAGACTCACATTTGGCTGGCAGCGCTTCTGCATTTCGCGTTGTGTCCACCGCATCCCGGCGTTCTCTGGCACGAGCAGCGTGCGAATGATTCGCCCCGCCTCCCGTGTGCCCAAGTTGACAGTCGGTTGCTGCCGCTTATGCACAGCCTCATTGCCCGTGTGCTGGAGATGTAGCAAGCCAGGAACATCCAGTCGGTGATTTCCCGCCAAATCGAACCAACTCCACCCCCTCTCCTCACAAACCCCAGCCAAGCGCGGCGAGACCAATGGCGCAGCCAGCACCTGCACCGGCGCAGGAATGGCCTCGCTCGCCAAATGCGTATAAGAAAATAGCGATGGTCGCGGATCGGCTTTGCACTGCACCCAGAGTTCGGCCTTGCCGCCACTCGGTAGTGGGATCTTGACCATGAAATCAAAACCTTTGTCCTTGATGCTCGGATCGCTTTGCACCGTCCAATCACCAAGCCAAGAAATGCCGTCCAACAATTCATGCAACTTGGCAAGGAGCATCTTCCCCAACGCCCCTCGTGAAAGACTTTTTATGTTCACCGAATAAACTGCGTTCATGGTTACGTGAACATAGTTATTTTGGTGAACATAAGCAACCTCATTTTTTCGGCCCCAGGCAGAAAGAGTTACGATGCCGCCCTCGGGGCGGCATCAGCATTTTTGGGCTGCTTCATATCGCCGCCCGCCCCCAGAAATCGACATTCGCAGAAATAGGAGTTGTCAAGCGGCCGGTCCTCTCTACTTGCTCGCCACCCATTCCCATTGGAACCAAGGAGCATGCCAAAGCACACAGGCGGGACGCGCTGTGCCCCTCTCCTAAAATCCAAAAGCAAGCTGCTTTTGGTATCATACGGCAATTCCTTGTGGCTGTGCCCACTCTCATCCATGAAAAGCAACCAAGACATCGTCAGTTTCGATCAGGGATTCCGGCAACAGCTTCGCTACCCTCTACCGCCGGCAAATGGACTTGCCCCGACAGGAGACGCGGTAGCAGCAGGTCGCGGGTGCAGCGGAGGTTTTGGATTTGGCGTTGGAGCGTGTGAATTTGCTCGGCCATCGGAATCGTTGCGTTGCCGAACTTCTTCAGCAGCGGTGCAGGCGGAATGAGCAAGTCGGCTTTCTCGAAGGTCGCGCCGCTCACGGCGGGATAGGCTGCGCCGGTAGCGTTGTTGGTGAGGAAAGCGACGAAGTCGTCCGTTGTCGTGGCGAAGTAGAGGAACGTGAACGGGACTTTCGTTGCGGTGAGCACGGCGAAGCCAGTGGACGCGATTGTGTCAGCCTCGGGGTGCATCACCTGCGCGTGCGAGCGGCGATTTGGACGGACGCACGACCAGAGCACGTCGCCGTGCTGGACGATTCGGCGGGCGCGACCGGGAGCGTCGGCGAAGGCGTAAGTGGTGATGCTGTCAATCTGGCCGGGGCTGACGGAGGAGATGTCGATGTAGCGAAGTTCTTCCGGCGCGGTGCGGGCGTTGATTTGGGCGCGATTCACATCTGCCACAGTTGAGAGCTTCTTCACCTCCCAGCCTTGGGGGATGTCGCCGAGGGGGGAGGCGACGCGGGGGTGGGTTTCGTGGCCGGGGAAGCGGAAGTGGACGAACCACTCGCGGTAGAGGGCGCGGGCCATCGCCTCCAAGAGCCGGATGCGCCGCTGACTGTTCTCCATCAGCTCGTCGTAGGCAGACAGGATGCCCGCGATCCGCCGTTGCACCGGAAGCGTGGGAAGCGGGAGGTCAATGCGCTCCAGAATATCCTGATTCAAGGACGACATTGTCGCACCGTGGGAACACTGGTTCATCATCCATCGCTGGTGCTCTTCCGTGATGAAAAAGTAGGAGGCGAAGAGCGGCAGGACGCGCGGCGAATTGAAGCGAAGGCGCAGGCAGTCAGAACCTTGAAACCATCCGTCCTGCTCCTTGCGGATGTAGACGTGGCGTTCTACCGCGCCCTTGCGTCCGAAAACGATGTCGCCATACCGGAGCAAATGCGACGACAGCCGGTCGCGGGTTGCGTCGGATATGAACTCCAGCTTGTCGGCTTTGATGCTGCCCATCCCAATGTTTCGGACATTGATGACCGTCGTGCCTTCCGCGGTGTATTCGCTCGCTTTGAGCTGGGTGCCGAACGGGCCGGTTTTCAACTCGGCTTCTCCGGCTGCGATAAGGTCGCCCACTTGTATTCGAGAGAAGGCAGCCATCGTCACGCCTCCAGAATCTCCGCCACGTTGCCGGCGATGGTTTGTTTGATGTCGCGGGCCGTCCGTAAGCACCAAAGGTGCGTCGCCGGAATGGGCCGGGCCGTTGACCCTTGCTGGAATGAATGGACGCAGCCCTGGGGCGTTGCCCCAGGCTGGTATGAGGCCGCGCTGTTGGCGCTGCGGAACGGCGCGGTTGGTTGTCCGCCACCGACCAAGTTGTTGACGCCAACAAAATGGTCGTTTGAGAGACACTTCGGAATGTGGATCGTTTTGTTGACGTCAACAAAATGATCCGAGCCTGCAAACATTTTGACGTATTCCGTTTTCATGCTTCAAGTATTTCAGCCACGTTGCCGGCGATGGTTTGTTCGAGGTCGCGCGCCTGGGCGTTGAGGGTTTCGAGTTCCTCGTGCAGCGTTTCGAGTTGCGCCTTGAAGTCCTCGTCGCTCACTGCTTCGCCGGCGGCCACGCCCACGTAGCGGCCAGGATTGAGCGACCAGCCCTGCGCTTCGATTTCCTGGAGCGTGGCCGCCTTGCACAGGCCGGGCACATCGCGGAAGCTTGGGAGCGCTGGCGTCCCGCCGGCCGCTCTTTTCCCGGAAGCCGGCGGGACGCCGACACTCCCAGCACCAAACACTTCCTGAATCTTCGCGCGGGCTTCGTCGCCGCCCAATGTGAAGTCGAGGGCTTCGCCGCGATAGAGGCGGACGAGGTTGGCGAGGAAGCCGATCTGCGCGGGTGACCATTCGCGGTGCGCACGGTCCACCTGCCGATAGATGTGGCGGGCATCGATGAAGAGGACGGTGTCGGCGCGTGGCGTCTTCGTTTTTCCACGGTCGAGGAACCACAGTGTGCAAGGAAGCGTGACGGTGTAGAAAAAATTGGGACCGACGGCGACCATCACATCGACGCTGTGGCTTTGGATGAGCTGGCGGCGGATTTCCTGCTCGGAGCCGCGGGCGTCGGAGGCGGAATTCGCCATCACGAATCCGGCGCGGCCCTGTTCATTGAGCGCGGAATAGAATTCCTGAATCCAGAGGTAGTTCGCGTTATCCGTGCGGGGCAGGCCGAAGGGATAACGGCGTCCGGGCCCGACCTCGGAGGCAAGGCGTTCCTTGTCCACTTCGTTGACATTGAAGGGAGGATTCGCGGCGACGAAATGGAAGCGGCCCGTGCTGTGGTGCGGATCCTCGTAGTAACTGTTCCCATGGCGAATATCGCCCTCCAGCCCGTGAATGGCGAGGTTCATGCGGCAGAGGCGGACGGTGGCATCCACCCGCTCCTGGCCGTAGATGCTGAGTTCAGAGGAAGGATTCTTCTGGTGCGCCGCCACAAACCGGGCGCTCTGCACGAACATGCCTCCGGAACCGCACGCGCGGTCGAGGATGAGCCCATGGAACGGCTCAAGAATTTCGACAATGAGCCGGACCTGCGAGTTGGGCGTGAAGAATTCCCCGCCTTTCTGCCCCTCGGTCATGGCGAAGTTTCCGAGGAAGTATTCGTAGATGAGGCCGAAGGCGTCGTAGTCCAGCGAGGCGGGAATCTCGGAGACGCGTTTGAGCAGTTCCTTGAGGAGGGTGCTGGTGAAGAGGTTGTAGGTCTTGGGCAGGACGCCGGCGAGTTGAGGGTTGTGCTTCTCGATGTCGCGCATGGCGGCATTGACCTTCGCTCCGATGTTCTCGGCTTCGGGGAGGTTGAGCAGGTAATCGAACCGCGCCTCGGCGGGCAGATACAGGATGCCCTCGGCGTGGTAGGCGGCGGGTTCGTCCACGCGTGGGCCACGGCGGGCGGAAGCGCTGGCCTTTTCCAAGATGACTCGTTTGGCAGCGAAGCGGACTTCGGCGAAGCGCAGGAAGATGAGGCCGAGAACGGGCGCGGAGTATTCCTGGGACTTGAGGCCGGAATTGGCGCGAAACTGATCAGCGGCGTCCCAAAGGCGCTTTTCGAGTGTCGCCGTGGCGATGTTTTTTTCCGCAGGTGCGACCCAGTGCATGGGCTTGAGTTTAGAGACGGAGACGGTTTTCCAAAAGCAGAATTTCCATCAAATAAAAATGCCAAAGCGAATGGTTTAATCCGCATTAAATTAAACTCTCCTAACTCCCCTGAATTATTCGCGTGATCGCTCTTCGGGTTTCTGTTTTTTTAATGGTCAATTCATGGCCAGCACATTTGGAACTTTATTTCGCATCTCGACCTGGGGCGAGTCACATGGCGGCGGCGTAGGAGTGGTGA
>CAYRTN010000033.1:0-12792 GCA_964427235.1 uncultured Chthoniobacter sp.
TGCTCACGGCAATCATCGGCGTGTTGATACTCAGCCTCGTGCTGGTATTGGGGAACATTTTTAAAGAACTCCTCAACGTCCTGATCAACAATCCGGACGTCCCTATTCTCACTGTTCTCTCCTTCATGGCTCTGGTATTGCCATTTTCCCTCACCTTCACGATCCCGTGGGGCTTTCTCACCTCGCTCCTTTTATTCTTTGGAAGAATGTCCGCCGACAGTGAACTGATCGCTCTAAAATCCAACGGTGTGAGTATTCCCAGAATCTGCCTGCCGGTCTTCGCCATCGCGATTGCTCTCTCGGTAGTGTGCTTTTGGATCAATGTGGATGTGGCTCCGCGGGCCGAGCAGGCGATGACCCGCGCCATTGTGGATATCGCAACAAATAATCCCGTATCCCTTTTCCGCCCGGATGAAGTCGTCGATCAGTTTCCCGACCGCCGAGTTTACGTCGGAGGAAAGGAGGGCAACCATCTCAAACACATTCTCGTTTTTGAAATGAATGATGACCAATACCCCACAAAAATGATCTACGCCCGCGAAGGGATTCTCACGCCCGACATCGAGAACTCCCGGCTTTTGCTTCGGCTCTTTGATGCCCGCTTTGAACAGCGTGATTCCGCAAAGCCGGACGATCTCAGCAAAATTCAACAGGGTATCGTGATGCGCGAGGGAGTCTTCCCTCTCCAACTCGATAAGTTTTTGAAGGAAGCCCAGACCAACCGCCGCCTCAGCTCCTACACCCTCCCGGACCTCTACGATATGCTTTCCAAAACCGAGGGGAAAAAACACCTCGAAACACTGGTGGAATTCAACAAACGCTTTTCCACAGCCCTCTCGTGCATCGCTTTTGCACTCATCGCGATCCCGCTTGGCGTTACGACTCACCGTAAGGAAACATCGGTCGGCTTCGGCATCAGTCTCGTGGTCGCATTCAGCTACTTTTTCTTCATCATCATGGCTGACACGTTCCGAGGAAATGCCGGCGCCTTCCCGCAATTCCTCATTTGGACTCCTAACCTCCTCTTCTTCGCGCTAGGGGGTTGGCTATTCCACCGCCTCGCGAAACGCTAATATGGCTCAAAAAATCCGACTCCTTCCGAGGTTGGCTTTTATTTTTGGCGCTCTCCTCCTCATGGTTTCTGGGGTTTTTCTAGCCTCGATCCAATCTTGGCGTGCAGAAAAAATGAGCGATCTCGTCGAGGAATCTCAACTCGCCGTCCTGTCGACTGGGCCTATCGAATACGTCCGGCGCGGTGATGGCCCGACGGTACTGGTTTTTCACGATGCCGGTGGCGGCTATGACGAAGGCGCCCACGTTGGTGGTTTTCTTGAGTCGGAGCGATTCGAAGTGATCTCCCCCTCCCGCCCCGGTTACTTGCGGACTCCCCTCTCCGTGGGCGACACGCCAACGAAACAAGCAGAAGCTGCCGCGGCCCTGCTCGATAGCCTAGCTATCCCACATGTTGCTGTTCTCGGCGAGGGATTCGGTGGATCCGTGGCTTGCGAATTTGCGCGTCTTTTTCCGGACCGCACCACCGCCCTCGTCCTTGTATCGGCACTCACGGCTCCACTGAACGCCTCGCCCGTTGTTTCCTCCAGCGACTACGCCGCCATGCGGTTTTCTCGCCGCCCCCTCGCTTCCTCGATCGGCATGGCCTACGATTTCACCACCATCGGCACGCCAGAAGAGAAGAGGGATTGGGTGGAATTCATTTTGGGTGACTCCTCGCAGTCTGAGTATTTTCAGAGTTTGACCGATTGCCTCACGCCCCCAAGCCCTCGTTCAACAGGCCTGCATAACGACCTTCTCCAAATCGCCTCCCTATCCCCAAGCCTTCTCAAAGCGATCCATACGCCCACCCTCATCGTGCATGGCCAAAAGGACAAACTCGTCCCTTTTGCTCAAGCTGAGGCTGCAGCCTCGCTTCTGCCCCAAGCCCTCTTTCTTCCCCTGCCGGAAGCTGGCCACATTGTCCTCCTCGGAAGTGCCGCCCGAGGCGCCCAATCCCGGATCGCCGAATTTTTGAAAAAACACCACGCCGCCACCTCCGCTGCTCCGAGATAATCCATGTCTAACAAGTCTCAACTTACCCAACTCCCAGGAGGACTCCGGATCGCCACCTGCGAAATGCCGTATGCACAAACCGCCGCTATGGGCATCTGGGCCTCGGTGGGCGGACGCCATGAACCCGCCAAGCTCACGGGCATCTCACACTTTATCGAGCACATGCTTTTCAAAGGAACGCCCAAGCGTTCCGCCCGCCGCATTATGCAGGATATCGAGGGCGTTGGCGGTGACATGAATGCTTTTACCGCCGAGGAACGCACCTGCTACTACGCCACGACCGCATCCGAGTATTTTCCACGCGTCTGCGATGTTCTCTGCGACATTTACATGAACCCGCTCTTCACGAAACGGGAGATCGATCGCGAGCGGGGCGTCATCGCCGAAGAGATCCTCATGTATCGAGATGAGCCCTCCTCCTACGTCCAAGAACTCTTGGAGCAAACCCACTGGGAAGGCCACCCCCTTGGTCGCTCGATCGCAGGAACCCTCGAAAGCATTGAGTCCATGACGGCCGACGATTTTCGGAGTTACCGCAAATCTCACTACAACGCTCCCAGTACGGTCGTCTCCGCTGCCGGTAATATCCGACACGAAGACGTTGTCGAAAAAGTCACCGCCGCACTCAAGGACCTGCCTCGAGGCAAAGCTCCCGCCGCGAAACCATGCCCGCCACCGCGCAAATCTCCCAAAGTCGTCACCGCCGCTCGCGATGTCCAACAGACCCAACTTTCCCTTGCTCTTCCGGCCATCAGCCATCGCGACGAACGCCGCTACGCCGCGCATCTCCTCCACGTCATTCTCGGAGCGAACGCCAGCTCGCGCCTTTTTCAGGAAATCCGCGAAAAGCGCGGACTCTGCTACTCGGTGAGCACACACCAAACGACGCTCAATGATGGCGGTTACTTGGGGATTTCGGCCGGACTGGACCGCCGCAACCTTGAAAAATCCCTCAGCCTCATCCTCGCCCAATTTGAAAACCTGAGGAACAAAATCATCGGCATTGCTGAATTGCGACGCGCGAAGGAATACACGATCGGCTCCAGTCGCATGGCCCTCGAGCGCACCTCGAGCCAAAACATGCGGCTCGGAAACTCCGTCCTCGCCCATGGGAAAATCGTCGACCCCGAATCCGTAAACGAAAAAATCCGCAACGTTACCCCTGACGAGATCCTATCTCTCGCAAAAGAAATTCTCGATCCCAATCGAATCACCCTCGCTGTCGTCGGCCCGAATCCCGATGAACGCATGTTGAAAAAACTCCTCGGCGCCTGAAATGAAAGCCGTGATTTTTGATTGGGACGGCGTCGTGATCGACTCCTCCGCTCAGCACGAACGCTCTTGGGAAATCCTTGCGAAGGAAATCTCGAAGCCCCTTCCCGATGGCCACTTTCTACTCGGATTCGGAAAAAAGAACGCCCTCATCATCCCCGAAATCCTCGGCTGGGAGACCGATCCCGCTGCCATTACCGCGCTCTCAAATCGCAAGGAAGAGATCTACCGCGAACTCGTTCAAGCCACTGGTGTCCACGTCCTCCCAGGAGCACGCGAACTCCTCACTGCCCTTCGCGAAGCAGGAATCCCCCGCTCGATTGGATCCTCGACCCCGAGGTCCAACCTTGACGCCATCCTTCCGGTAACTGGCCTTGCCGATCTTTTTGACGCCATTGCCTGCGGCGATGATGTCACCCACGGCAAGCCCGCTCCCGACATCTTTCTCCTAGCCGCACAGAAGCTTCACATGCCGCCCGCCGATTGCCTCGTGATCGAGGATGCCCACGTCGGACTCGAAGCCGCCCGCCGCGCCGGCATGGCCACCCTCGCGGTCGCCACCACAAATCCGCTCGCCGACCTCCAATATGCCGACGCCGCCGTTGAATCCCTAGCAACAGTCACTCTCGATTTCCTCCTCAACATCAAAAACTCCCAAGCCTGAGCAAATACAAGGTAGACATTTAGGCGCTTTTTGTTTCTTTTTATCGAGTTTCGTCGCTTGATAAACAAAAATCCGCAAAAAGATGAAACGCAAAAAGATGGAACTTGCGCATTTCCTGAACTGCAAAATACCACGATCTATACATACATAGCCAAGATTTATTAGATCAGACACGATCTCACCGGAACGCTCATGAAACCATTGACCTATCTCACTCTTCTTATCGCAACATCGATGACTGGACTAGGCGCCGTTTTTCCAGACATGGTATCTGTTAAAGTAGGCCAGCAAGTGAACGCCTTTCAAATTGGAAAGGCCGAAGTCACATGGGCAAAATGGAAGACGGTTCGGGACTGGGCAGCAACTCAAGGATACGATATTTCAACTGCGGGACTAGGAAGCGGCGAGGAACATCCCGTCCACAGCGTGAGCTGGTATGATGCCATAAAGTGGCTCAACGCAGCGAGCGAGCTTGATTGCATGACTCCTGTTTACAAAGTTACAGGACAGGTTTACAAAAGTGGGCAAAGCATCCCAACTATCGACCCAAACGCCGACGGCTATCGACTGCCCACGGAAATAGAGTGGGAATGGGCTGCACGAGGAGGACTCAACGCCCAAGGCTACACCTATAGTGGAAGCAATACCCTAGCTGATGTAGGCTGGTATGAAGCGAACTCCTCTGGAGCGGCTGTGGATATGGGTGGTGGACACGGAACATGGCCCACAAGGTCTAAGCAGCCAAATGAATTAGACCTCTACGACATGAGCGGCAACGTGGCAGAGTGGTGCTGGGACGCCGATGGCTCCAATCGCCGTTTTCGTGGAGGAAATTGGTGGGATAACCCCGCTTACTGCACCGTGACTTTCCGTGGATATGCAGCGCCTGATGCAATCCCCCATTCGAGGGGCTTCCGCCCAGTTCGCAATCGATTGCTGAAGGTAGATGAAATTCAATACCCAGTAACGCGCGATTGGATGGAAATCGAAGTTCCAGAGCCTCTGGCGAACCCCGATCCGGATGCAAGGCGCGTGATTAATGTGGTCGTGATTAATTATCTTTCTTCAAAAGATGGTACTTATGTGAAGCAAGCTAAAGATTTTGGCGTCACTGATTCGTCGGGGCAACTGGTGGAAAATCTCCTTATTTCTGAAATGAATAAATACATGTTTGTTATGAATATACAAGCTAAGAATTGCATCGAGGAGGGAGCGAAGTTTCGAGGCTTTAAAAACTCTGATTCCAAGCCTTATTTCGGAATAAAGGTCATCAAATGTTTTAATATATACAAGGAGTATTATAATTATAAAGCGGAGCATCCTGACTGGGAGCCCGACTTTTTCAAGGCGTTTGATTTAATCGGCGTCAAAGACCTAGTTGAAAAAAATGGCGCAAAAGAGGTTTGGTGGAATAGTAAAGTTGGTGTGCCTGAATCGACCATGTCGACTCCGCTGGGTCCGTGGGGTTCTGGTCGCGCAGATAATAGTGGGAAGGCAGACGATTTTTTACCTATTTATAATAAAACTTATGTCCTTTACAATGGAGCTTGGGTTCATCGGACATACGCTGAATCAATACACTGCCGAGGCCACCAATATGAAGCCCAACTGGCTCAATTAGATCCCAATTTCTTTTGGAAGACATTTTGTGGTGGCTCTAGAGTTGACCGCCCGCAATCATGGCTACCACCCAGCATGGTCTCTGGGTCAGAGGGGTCAAATGAAGATTGGCGATCGGATTTTTTAGGGTGGAGAGTTGCCGAAGGAGAGAAAACCGAAGCGTCATATCAGAAATATTTTGATGAGTGGCATGGGCATATAAACAAAGATAAGCCCTTTGACCCGCAAACGACTATACAGTGGATGTCAGATTCGTTTAAGGGAACTGGCTGCGGAAACTGCCACTTTCCTCCAAATGCCAATAAAGATTACGCTTATAACCGCTCGCAATATGTTAATTCTAACATATTAGACTGGTCACCTGATCCAAGTGCACCCTACACCCCGATCAATAATACCCTTTGGGATTTTACTTTGGAAATTCCTGCTGGAGAGTTGCCAAAAATTAGCCAAAATTCTCGTTGGATTTCTGAGTCGGTCACTTCATTAAAAGATCCGCAGAGTTGCTGGTTAATCACTTGGTTCCAAACAATCCCCTCAGAAACGCCAATTATTTTTAATAGAAATGGCGCAACGGCCTCCCAAGTCGAAAACTGGTGGGATATTATTTTTGATTGGGATGAAGCTATCTCCAGCGGCAAGAAGCTTTATCGAACTGGTCTAATCCAAACGATTTCTCCTTTAGCTCTCATTGCGAATAAAAGCTATGGAGCGAACCCATTTAGTGTCGTCATTCCCACCTCCACTAGCAATCTTCCGGTAAAATTGAGAGTGAAGAGCGGGCCTGCTAAAATCACCTCGAACAACACAATCACTCTGACTGGCTCAGGAACAGTGGTCTTGGCGGCAAATCAAGCGGGCGATGCCACGTATATTGCCGCTGAGGAGGTGATCACCAGTTTTGAGGTTACGGCTGTCAAGACATCACAAGTCATCGCCGTATTCAACGCAATAGGCGACAAAGTCTATGGAGACGCTCCATTTGAGGTCACAACTCCAGCCTCAAGCTCGAACCTGCCCGTGGTTCTGAGTGTACAATCTGGGCCCGCAACGGTAAGCGGGAATATCGTAACTCTCACAGGAAGCGGCTCCGTCGTCCTTGCTGCTAACCAAGCCGGAAACGCAAACTACAACTCTGCGCCAGAGGTGACGACGAGCTTTCATGTCACCAACCTCACGCCAACGCCAACGCCTGTTATCACAAGCTCCTCGAGCGCAAACGGAACGATGGGCGTTAATTTTAGTTATGCGATTTCCGCCCTTAATTCCCCAGCGAGCTTTTCCGCACAAGGATTACCTGCGGGTCTCAAGGTCAACAAAAAAACCGGCATCATAAGCGGCAAACCAACCCGAGCAGGTGTATTTACAGTTAATTTGTCAGCCGAAAATAACTTTGGGGATGGCACGCTGACACTCACGCTCACAGTCGCCCCGCCTCCCCCAAGGGTTGCAATCTCTTCAATATCTCCGATCGCGAAGATCGACCAGTTTTTCTCCTATCAGATCGTTGCGAGCAATTCTCCTACGAGCTTCAATGCAGATGGGCTACCAACCGGCCTTGATGTGAACACCTCCAATGGATTGATCTCCGGCACCCCGACGGCTGCGGGCCATTTTAATGTCACTATTTTGGCTTCTAACGACTCGGGAACGGGAACGGCTGTCCTCAAACTGAAGGTCAATCCTCCGCCGCCAGTGATCTCACTTGGTGATGATTTGACCGTCGCTCCAGTTCGCTCGCCATTCTCCTACCAGATCATGGCCAGCAATTCGCCGACAATCTATGGAGCGAAAGGCCTGCCAACCGGCTTGAAGATTAATATGAAAACCGGCCTGATCAGCGGCAAACCAACGAAAGCGGGAGTTTTCAGCGTTCAACTCACAGCTAAAAATGCCTCCGGCAGCGGATCTGCCTTTTTGACTCTGACAGTGCAGTAGTGCTCCCCACATTTTTCCCATTCCCCTCAAGGGCGTTCGAGGTTAAGAATCAGCCTATGTCAGACGACCAGCATCTTGCAGATCGAGCGGCGCGAGCGCAGAAGATCATAGCCACACCCGACGACTACAAGGTGTGTGAGGGTTGCGAGTCCATCGTCGCGGAACGTGCAACCACTTGCCCGAATTGCCATGGCTATCGCTTTGATGACGCTCCCGAGCGTGTTGTGGAACAGGCTACGCACCTCGCCACGCGCCCCCAACAAAGTGTCACCGCGTCAGATTTGACGTAACCCTTCGGATTCCTTTCCTACTTTTTAGCCTGCTTTTCTGGTGTCTGCGCAGCTAGCAAATCCTTCAATCGTTTCCACCCTGCCGTGTTGGCTTTGACCGCATCGTTCCAGCGGCCCTCCCTAGCAAATCGGCGCGCTTTGGAAAACTCCTCCGCTGCCGGGCTACAGTCAGGCGCAGAGAGTCGATAAGTGAGGGCGATTTTTTCGCCGATGGCGGAGGCGAGTTGGCCTTGTTTGCTTTTGTCTCCAGAGAGCATCCATGTAAACAACTCCAGCCTCGAGACAACCTCGATATCGTAGCCTGCGTGGGTTTGTTCATCAATAATACGAAATGCCTGCTGCAATGGATCTAGCGCACGTTCCTGATCGGCGCGATCGGCCCCGCGCTCAAAGATGAGAATAGCGGCACTGGTATGCCACGCGACGGATATCGCCGCAATCGGAGGCAGGCGGTATTGACCTTCAGCGATTCGGTAGAGTGCCAAAAAAAGATCCCATTGGTCTTTCTTTTGGGCAAGCCTCCAGACGTCCACTTCCAACTCCCCAATACGTGCCGCCTCAAATGCATTCAGTGAGCTCTTATGGGGCCAAAAGAAATACGCCGCAAGAGCCAGCACGACCACGAGTACGAGTCTCAAAAATAAGGACACCACATCCCCATAGTGACTGAAATCTGGCGAGAGGGCGATCCCAATGTGGAGGCTTTGTTAGCGTGCGATCCAGCGAATCCCACCCTCTTCAAAAAGCGCGGCAATAAGGTGCACCTCACCATCCCGGATCACGGCCCGTGCACCAAGGGGGAGGCTGCAACCCCCACCTAGGCTTCGCAAAAGATCCCGCTCCGCATTCACGCAGAGAGCGGTGTCGACATGGTGGATGGCCTGCAAAAGCGACTTGGTATCGGCGTCGGCCTCGCGGCATTCGACCCCGATCGCACCTTGACCGGGCGCGGGCAACATTTCCTCAATCACACTCACATGCAGAGAGGGAGAAACTAGCCCGTCGCCCAAGCGGTCGATGGCAGCGCGGGCCAGAATGAGGGCATCCGTAGCGTCGCTTTCGATCAGCTTGCGCAACCGGGTAGCCATGTTGCCTCGGATCTCGACCACTTGCAGATCGGGGCGCAAAAGCAGGAGTTGGTTTTTTCGACGAAGACTGGATGTGGCGACCGTAGCTCCTTGCGGCAAGCCCCTCCAACCGCCGGGGTGCTTCGACGCAAGGCTGTCGGACATATCGGCCCGCTCGAGGATCGCTCCCACAGTGAGTCCATCGGGCTGCTCGGTGGGAAGATCCTTGAGGCTGTGAACGGCCACATCCACCTCACCGCGAAGCAGGGCCTCCTCGAGCTCCTTCGTGAAGAGGCCCTTTTCGAGGGAGCCGGGCGAGGACAAGCTCACATCAAGGCGCTGGTCGCCTGTCGTTTTGATGATTCGCTCTTCAGTAATAAGATCAGGATGGGCCGCGCGAAGGCGGGACGCGACCTCGCGGGTTTGAACAAGCGCCAGATCACTTCCGCGTGTTCCAAGAATCATTTTTTTCATCGTATGGCTCCCGGGTGATTGCGCATCCAGAGAAGGAAATCCCTGACGTGGCGATCGATCATTTTCTCGCAACGGGTGATTTCACCTTGTCGAACTTCGATGGATTGCCGCGCAATTTGCTCCAAGGAATCAATATCGTAGAGGTAAACATTTTCCAGATCGTTTACGGACGGGTGCACATCCCTTGGCACGGCCAGATCGATAATAAACAAAGGGCGCTCATGGTGGCTTTGCATAATGGCCTCCAGCTTTTCTCGAGTCACAATCGGGTGAGGCGCCGCTGTCGAGCAAATGAGAATATCGACTTCATCAAATGCGGTGTGCCAGTGATCAAAATGCACGGCGAGTCCGCCGATCTCGTCGGCCAGCGCGGCAGCGCGGTCAAACGTGCGGTTGGCGACGATTACGGTTCTCACTCCGCGCGAGACAAGGCTCCGCGCGACCCGCTCGCTCGTATCGCCTGCCCCGAGGAGCATCACTTTTCTTCCGCTCAGATCGCCGAATATTTTCCCGGCGAGGTCGACAGCCACCGATCCAACCGAAGTCGATCCGCGTGTGATCTGGGTTTCGCTTCGCACTTGCTTGGCGACACGAAAGGCATTCTGAAAAAGTTTATTCAGGTGAACATTCGTTGCCCCAAATTCAAAGGCCGTAGAATAGGCCTGCTTGATTTGGCCAAGGATCTCAGTCTCTCCAATGACCATCGAATCCAACCCGCTCGCAACGCGAAAAAGATGGCGGATGCTCAAATGAGAATCGTGCGTGTAGAAGGGGGCTTCCGTCACACCCGCCCGCTTATCGATGAAGCGCCTCATTCCATCCATCACTCTCAACGGACACACACTAGCCGCATAAAACTCCACCCGATTGCAGGTCGAAACAATCACCGCGCCAAACAGGCCGTCGATCGCGCGCAATTGCGTCAACGATTCTTGCAGATCGTTGCCGCCGATAGCAAATTTCTCACGCACCTCGATGGGCGCATTGTGATGATTGATGCCAGCGCAGAGGATCGTCATTTCGGATTCGAGAGGTGTTGAATCACCGGTAACGTGACCAAAATGAAAATAAAGACACCGACTGACAGGATCGCCGTGCGTTTGGGGGCCATGGTGTGGATTCCTCGCAAAAGAACCATCAGGGCATAGGCGGCCCAGATTCCGGCTGAGGTCCAAAATTTAAGCGTATTCACCTGCATGCCGCTCGCAAATCCAGCAGCAAAGCTGACCGTAAGAAGGATGAGACCAAGCCAAATCAAACGCGCATTGGCGATGCCGAGGTCGGTGATGGGCGGTAGATTATACAGCAACGTGCCGCCCTTGCGTTTTTTGAGCTGCCGATTCTGCAGCAGATACATGAGCCCAGCCACGCCAGCGAGAGCGAACGCCCCATACGAGATGATCGAGAGGGCCGCATGAAGCTCGATCCAGTGGTCCCGAAAAAGACGCATGTGGGCGTCGCGGTTGATCGGGGTGATCTGCGCAAAAAGAAGGATGCCCAACACCAGCGGGGACGTGAACGCACCCAGCAACGAAAGCCTGTAGGCCGAACCGACCACAAAATAGATCAGAATCGTCGACCAACTCATAAAAACGAGCACATCGAACAACGAGTTGATCGGGCAGGAGCGCTGCACCTCGCCTCGCATCCACAAATCGGTCGAGAGAAGACCGAAGGCCACAATCATCATCACGAGATTAAAACGCCCAGGCTGCACCCGTCCCGAGCCCAGCTTAAAAAGCGTGTGGCCGAAACTGCTCAAAAGGCAAAACGTCGCTGCGGCTAGTAGGTAGGCGTCCATCGAATTCGATCACATTATGCAGATTGCACCGATGGGATTCAATGCCCGCCTCCTGCCCCCTGTGATATGCGGAGAGCGCGGAAGCGTGAACATTCGCGGAGGCCTACTCTGGCTTGATCTCGTCTTTAATGACGTGAACCTTGGTGCGAAGGATGTCGACATCTTTGAAGGGAAGGATTGCGTCAATCTTGGCCTTGCGGATGCCGCTTTCGCTAGGAAGTTCCACGGTCGCACCAGCGGCAGCACCGAGGAGTCCTTGAGCAATCCCGGCCTTGTAGGAAACGATGCCGAGATCCGGGGCGCTATCCCACGCTCCGAGAATGGTGAAGGTTTCCTTCTCTCCACCCTCGTAGGTGACGGTCACAATGTTACCGATGGAAACTTGAGCCGTATTGGGATTTTCAAAATCGGTGCCTCTGGCCATGACGAGTTCTTTTTCCATCTCAGCGCGGCGGCGTTGGAGCACACGCTGGTGTTCCTTGGCGGCTTTGAAGCCGGCGTTTTCGCGAAGATCGCCTTGTTCCTTGGCGATATTGATGTCGCGCAGGTTTTGCGGAATTTCCTTGGTTGTGAGGTAGTCCAACTCGGCCTTGCGTTTTTCCAAGCTAGGCCAGGAAACCGTGAGGCTCTCCGCGCGATCGTCGGGATTGTCACCCGTGATCATATTTTGAGTCTCGGGATAAAGTTTCACGATGCGGGCCATCAACGACCTCTTCGAGAGATCATCAAAGACCGGAGTGAGCATGAGCTTGCGCATGGAGTCGCGAACCACATCGCGGCTGGCTCCGGCAAGAAGTTCACCGAGGAGCTCGCGGTCATCGATGAGAAGATCGCGCAGACGCGTGCTCCGTTTTTCAGCCAACATGTCAGCCTCCAGCGCACTGAATACGGTGCTCAGAAGCTCCGCGTTGAAAAGGGAAGGGAAGTCTCCGCCACGCTCACGGCAAAGCCAGATGAGAAGTTCCGCTGAGATCGAGCGCTCGCTGATCCAGCGTTCGATCGACGAGAGAAAGAGGGCCTTGCGGTCGTGTTTCTCAAAAAGCTTATGGATATCCACGATCAGGCGACCTGCGGCTTCCCGCAAAAGGCGAAGGGCTTTGTCCGACCACGCGTCTCCAAAGGCCGCGTCGAAGGACTCGAGAACACGCTTCTGCTTCGCTCCGGGAATGGCTGCGAACAACTCGGGAAGACGTGAAACCTCAGCGGTCAGGATCGACGCCACTGTTGGGGCTTCCTCTCCCGATTTGAGATCAGGGAACTTTTTGAGAAGTTCATCACGGGTGAGAAGCATGTCGATCGTAGCGGCAGGCTGTAGCTTGCGGAGACGTGAAGCGGACTCCTCGATCGTGGCGAGAAGGGCCTGCAGCTTGTCCGCGTGGGGCGCGAGATCGTCGAGGGATTTGGAAATTTGATCGAGCGCCGTGAGTTGGTCCTTAGCGTGACGCGCATCAGCGAAGGCGTCCAGAAGACCGAGCCCGCTATTCACTGGGACTTCCAACAGAACAAAGGGGTCGGTTTTTTTAGTCGGAATTTTGAAGTGACCATCGTCCTTCATTTCGCGCTTGGCTTTCTCCCACCATTTTTTAAATCCACCCACGG
>CAYRTN010000034.1:0-12767 GCA_964427235.1 uncultured Chthoniobacter sp.
CTTACCATTCTGGTGACGCCCGAGCCCTCATTAAGTCGCTCTCCGATGACTTGAGACCCGGCCGCATTGAGGTTGATATGATCCGGTTTTCCGGTCCCGCTTTCAAGGGTATCGACAACCGGATCATGAATCTGGAGTTGATCGTCCAAGGGCTCACTCAGTCCGCCCTGTTTCGGCCCGATGGCGAAGTTGTTCAGGCTGCGGATGCCTTCTACAAAAAGCCACTGCTCGTTGAGCGTGGGAGTTTTCGCCCCGTCACCTTGGTTACAAATGATATGCTCGACGGAGCTCTTCGTATGTTTGAACGCGAGGATGGTGTGCCGGATGGAAAGCCCGAAATCCTTATGGAGATCACCATGCAGAATCTTCTCTCGGGGGGTCAGTTGGATCTTCGCGATTTTCTTGATCGGGTGGATATGATCACTTCGCTTGGACGCACGGTTCTGATTTCCAATTATGGGGAGTTTTATCGATTGGTGAATTTCCTGACCCGCTACACGGCGGGGCCGATCGGTCTTCCGCTCGGAATTCCAAGCCTGAGCGAGATTTTTACCGAGAAATACTACAATAATCTCGAGGGTGGTATTCTGGAGGCACTCGGCCGCCTTTTCAAAAAGAATGTCCGGCTTTACGTCTATCCTTACATTTCGTCGGATGGGGAGTTGGTGGACTGCTCGAACTTCCGAGTCGCTCCACATCTCAAGCATCTCTACGCTCACTTGCTGGAGAATGGATCGATACGAGCCATCGAGGACTATCATCCTGACTATCTCTACATCCGATCCCAGCATGTGCTTGAGTTAGTGAGAAATGGCGACCACGCGTGGGAGAAAATGGTGCCGCCTCAAGTTTCGGCCATCATCAATGATCGTGGATTATTTCACACCGAGGATGGTGATCTTCCTCAACCCCGCTCCGAGCAGTAAGATCGGTTGCAGCGGGGCGAAGGACGATTTTGGTCCTTACTTGGGCATCAAAGCCCAAGTCGTGAATAAAGCGCATCGAGCGGAAGTTGGAGCCCGATGAAAAATTCACCGAAATCGGCATACTGCGCACTCACCTCATCGAAGCGCATTTCGTAAACGATCGCTTTCACATCGGAGGTTGTCTTCGAGAACAACGTGACGAACCACTCATCGTCCTCGAGTCCGGTCGAGCCGGTGATGAGCTGAAGAATGCGGCCAGAGTAAGTGCGACCGACTCGCGCGTGCCCAGCCATGAGTTTTTTGCGGGCATCGAAATCGAGCGCATACCAGTTTTGACCAGGAACGCGGCGTTTCGACATGGGGTAAAGGCAGACGACCGGCCAGTCTGGTAGATTGGGTTCTAAGCGGTCCTTAAGATATTTGGTCATGCGCTTGCGGAAGGCGTCCATTTTTTCCTCGAAGGCGGGAGTCCCGGCGGTGAGCTTCTCTTCCGTTTCGAGACTAAGAGCGTATTCCTCGTCGCTGGTTGTGTATTCACTGCGTTCCGTCATCGAGAGCCAACTGAATGCTGGGGTGAGAATATCAGGGCCGAGAGCCAAGGCGAGCCGCTTGGAGAAAGCGTCGGCGACATGGAGGTCGGGCGTGATGAGCATAAAGCCGAGATCGGCCTTGGGAGTCACCATGCTGAAGATGAGAAGTTGGGTGTCCGGTGTGGATCGAATCTCGCTCACCAACTCAGCGAGAGCTGTCTTGGCCGAGATGCGTGAGGGTTTATCAAGGAGATCCCATTGGCCATGCTCCACACGGAAGAGGAGATGGATGACGTGACGACCTTCGGTTGGTAGGATAGCGGGAAGTGGCTGCATAGTTTGTGTTGTTTGAAAAATATTTCGGACTTGAGCAAAAAACGATTGCAATCCGTGGAAAGCGCAACGATTTTCGGGCCCAGTTAACCAAAAAATATCATGGCAGACGTAGCAAACAAATACAGCGACAACGTGGGTGGAAAATTTTACGTGGATGATCAGTGCATCGATTGCGATCTCTGCAGGGAAACCGCTCCGGCAAACTTCAAGCGCAATGACGACGGTGGTCACAGTTACGTCTATAAACAAGCCGAGTCTCCTGAAGAGGAAGCTCTCTGTCAGGAAGCAATGGATGGTTGCCCGGTGGAAGCCATCGGCAATGACGCCTAATTTGACATCGTTTTAAAATAACCCGGCTCCCGGCATTCCATTGCCGGGGGCCTTTTTTTATGTCTTCGGATTCTCTTAGAGCGCGAGTGATTGCCGAGTGGCGCGGCTTGCCAGAAGACGCCGAGCGGAAGGATCGTTGCAATCTGGTGAGCGACGTACTTCAAAAGCTTCTCCCTCGACTGGGCTTGAATGAGCGCTTGAGCGAGCAGCAAGTCAAGGAGGCGTGGTTGGAAGTGGTGGGCGCTTTTTTGGCCCAGCATTCCGTGCCGTCTGCCCTCAGCGGTGGTGTGCTCACGATCCAGGTGCTTCAGCCCAGCGTGCGATATGAGTTGGAGCGGAATTGGAAGGCGGAAATACTTCAGAAACTCCAGACTCGGTTTGGTAAAAAAGTGATCCGAGAAGTGAAGTTTCGGATTTCCTAGTCTCTGAGAAAGGGTGCTTTTTCAAGCCTGGCGGATTCTTTTGCTGAAAAATAAAAGAGCCCGCTAACCCGTATTGGAGAAAATTATCATTGCCAATCTGGCGTGCATCCAGAGAAATTGCATGCCGCAGGCAAGGTGTCTGCTTAATATTTTTTTCTCATGAGCGAACGAAGAGTTGTGGTGACTGGCATGGGCGTAGTGAGCCCCGTCGGTAATGATCTTGAAACATTCTGGAAATCCCTCATTGAGGGACGGAGTGGCATTCGCCGCTTCCAAGCCTTTGACTCAACGAACTACGACTGCAAGATCGCAGGTGAGGTTCCTGATTTTGAGCCTGTTCGCTATTTTAAAAATCCGAAGTCGGTGAAGCGTACAGACCGCTTCACTCAGTTCGCTATGGCCGGAGCCAAGATGGCCATTGAAGATTCGAGTATCGATTTGGATCAGGTGGATCGCAACCGTTTCGGTGTGATGATTGGCAGTGGGATCGGTGGACTTTACAGCATGGAACAAGAGTCGCAGCGTTTGATGACGCGAGGGCCTTCGCGGGTTTCGCCATTCACGATCGCCATGATGATTTCCAATATGGCCAGCGGCATCGTTTCCATGGAATACGATTTGCGCGGGCCGAATATGTGCATTGTTACCGCCTGCGCGACGGCGAATAATTCGATCGGTGAAGCCTGGCGTATCATTAAGTTTGGCGATGCGGATGCTTTTATTGCCGGTGGTTGCGAGGCCACGATCACGCCACTCGGCATCGGGGGCTTCGCTTCGATGAAGGCTCTGAGCCTTCGCAATGATGATCCGACCAAGGCCTGTCGTCCATTTGACCGCGATCGCGATGGCTTTGTCATGAGTGAGGGCGCCGGCATCGTTGTCCTTGAGGAATACGAACACGCGAAGAAGCGAGGGGCCAAAATTTATTGTGAACTCGCCGGCTATGGTTGCACGGCTGACGCCTACCACATGACTGCTCCGATGCCGGAGGGTGAGGGGGCTGCGCGCGCGATTCAGATCGCGCTTCGCCATGGCAAGGTCAATCCTGAGGAGATCGATTACATCAATGCCCATGCGACATCCACGGGCTTGGGCGATATTTGCGAAACGAAAGCCATCAAGCACGCTCTCGGTGAGCATTCCAAAAAAGTGGCCATCAGTGCGACGAAATCGGTCACCGGCCATTTGCTCGGAGCCGCCGGTGGCGTCGAACTCGCTGCGTGCGCCATGGCGATCGGCAAAGGGGTCATCCCGCCGACGATCAATCTGGAAAACCAGGATCCCGAGTGCGATCTCGATTACGTGCCGAATGTGGGACGCGAGGCAAAGCTGCGTTGCGTCCTGAGCAACTCCTTCGGCTTTGGTGGTCACAATGCGACCCTTCTTTTGAAGGCTGTAGATTAAAAGTTACAAGGTTTGAGTTCCGAAAATACCAATCCCGCACCGGATTCGATGCTGGATCCGGACATCGAAGTTCGCACGTACTTTGCGCGGCATAAAAATGCCCTCGTAGCTCGGGGAGATTTCTCCGAGATTTTTGCCTCATGGTATTTGCATCGGATGGATCACCATTTGTCTGTGGCTTCCGATGTGGAGGATATCGGCAGAGAGGCGTTGGCCACCATCACGCTTCACTGCGCGAGTCGTCCTTGGAAGGAAAGCTCCGCTTGGACGGTGCAATTTCCGCATCCGCGCGTGAATGTTTTTGCGGCTGGTGATAATAACACGGGCACTGTCGTGGCGAATCTGCTCACGGAAAATCTCAAGCCGATCGAGAAGGGGATTTTTTATTCCGATGTGGTGGAGAATCTCAAGTCGCCTCGCCGAAGCGTGGTGGATTTCAAAACGGATTCCTTTTTAAAAGCGGTTGAAATCTTTTACACGAATAGCGAGCAACGACCGGTGCGTTTTTTTTGGCACGGTGACGAAGATCTTGTGATGGTTGCGGCCCAACCGGATTGCGACTTGGAATGGCTTCACTCTTTGGATTCGGCTTCGATACAAAAGTTGGATCAGGATGTGGAACTCTCGCTGCTCGAGAAGCGGAAATTTCGTTTCGAGTGCGGATGCAATCACGATCGCATGGCAAACTTCATACTCCCCGTATTCAAAAGCCAAGCTAATGAGCTTTTCTGCGGTGATCAAACGATCAGTGTGGATTGCCCGCGCTGCGGCGCTAAGCATATTCTGAGCCGCGAGTCACTTGAGGCTAAAGTCGAAAAGAGCGATCCCGCTCGCTAGTTTCACATTTGATTCGTCGCCGTTTGTTGAATCCAAAACTTCACGATGTTTTTATGAGTCACCCAAAGAACAATCTCTCTCCCGATATCAAAATCGCGGGCATTCTCACCCCTCTCAGCGCCGTTCGTGGACGCAATGATATCGGTATCGGCGATACCGAGTCGCTGGTCGAGATGGCCGAGTGGGCTGCGAAAAAGGGATTCCGCGTGATCCAGATTCTTCCGGTCAATGAAACCGGCTCCGACCATAGCCCGTATAATATCATTAGCTCGATCGCTTACGAGCCTGTCACTCTCGCGACAAATCCCGAGTGGCTTCCAGATATCACCCCAAAGGAATATGAGGGTATCACTCGCGCGCATGATGTGTCGGCGCTTCGAGAAGGTCCCGTGCGCTATGCTCTTGTTGCCGCGCTCAAGCGCGAGCTTCTCGAGGCCGGATACAATAACCTGACTCGACCGAAGGGTGACAAAACACGCAAGAGGGCCTTTGCCGATTTTCAAACGCAGGAAAGCGAGTGGCTACGCGACTACGCTATTTTCCGCGCGCTTATGGCTTGGAATGACGATGACGAGGTCGTGACTAACTGGCCTATTGAACATCGCACCCCTGAAGCTGCGATGGAGTGGATGGGCCTGCTTTCTGCAAAAGATTTGGCCAAATTTGAAGAGCGTGTCGGTTTTTTTAGCTATGTGCAGTGGATCGCCATGTCGCAATGGAAGGCTGTGCGCGCCCGCTTTGATGAGCTTGGCATGGCGCTCATGGGCGATATCCCCGTCGGTGTGAGCATTTATAGCGCAGATGTCTGGGCCGAGCCTGGTATTTTTGATCTTCATCGATCCAGCGGAGCTCCCCCGGAGAAGGTTTTTAAAAGTGATCCCTTTACCGAAAAATGGGGGCAGAACTGGGGGTTCCCGCTCTACAATTGGGAAGCCATGGCGCGCGATAATTTTGCCTGGTGGCGTAGGCGCCTTTCGATATCGAGAGAGGTTTTTCACCTTTTGCGTGTCGATCACGCGTTGGGATTTTTTCGTATTTACAGCTTCCCGTGGCGACCACAAGAAAACGGTCGCTTCTTGGATCTCACACAAGAGCAGGCAGCAGAGCTCACAGGGGGGCTTCTGCCGGGCTTCATGCCGCGTGATGATAGCTCACAGGAAAATCAAGACTACAACCGTCGCCAGGGTGAAATGCTGTTCCGCGTCTTTCTTGAGGAGACAGGACCTCACCGCCTCATCGCAGAGGATCTCGGTGAACTTTCGCCCTACGTTCGACCGACTCTTGAAGGGTTAGAAATTCCCGGTTTCAAAATCCCCCAATGGGAACGCAACGGCTACAACGCAATCACTCCCGGGGCCGATTACGCCCGCTTGAGTTTGGCCACATTCGCCACGCACGATCATCCTCCGATCCGTCAATTCTGGGAGGATTGGAATGCGGGCACACAAGACTCGGCAAGGCGCGACCACGCGATTCATGAGATGCGGGAGATACTGGAATTCTGCGGGGTTTCCGAAATCCATCTTCCGCAACCATTCACTCCAGAGGTTCATTCCGCCTTCATGAGAGGGCTTTTTGCGTGCAACTCGTGGCTCGCCGTCCACCAGATCACCGATATCTTTGGACTCAGCGATCGCTTTAATGTTCCTGGTGCCGTGGGCGATCAAAACTGGACGGCTCGCATCAATGGCGAGATCTCCGTTTGGGACAAGCTTTACAAAATCGAGATCAGTTCGACTGTTGATGCGCTGCGAAATACCGGTCGCCATCTCACTCCAAAAGAAAACTAGAACCAACTTGGTCGGGTTGCACAACCGAAAGAAAACAGACACACTCTATCCATGAGCTCGACTACTGAAAAGGTATTGCCGGATTCCAGTGGGCACTTCGGTGCCTATGGCGGGATGTTTGTCCCTGAGACGCTGATGACTGCTTTGCAGGATCTCGAAAAAGAATACCACTCAGCGAGAAAAGATCCCGCCTTTAGGAAAGAGTTGGCCGATTTACTCGGTGATTTCTGCGGTCGCCCGACTCCGCTCTACTTTGCGGAGCGTCTCACGGAAAAGCTTGGTGGTGCTAAAATCTATCTCAAACGGGAAGACCTTCTCCACACTGGAGCACACAAAATTAACAACGCGATAGGGCAGATCCTCCTCGCCCGCCGAATGGGAAAAACTCGCATCATCGCCGAAACTGGGGCCGGCCAACATGGCGTTGCCACAGCGACTGCCGCAGCCCGTTTTGGCATGGAGTGTGTGATTTACATGGGCGCCGTGGATATGGAGCGCCAAGCCCTCAATGTCGCCCGCATGCGTTTCTTGGGAGCCACAGTGGTTGGCGTCACTGCCGGTCAAGCCACACTCAAGGAGGCGATCAATGAGGCCATGCGTGATTGGGTAACGAATGTTCGTTCGACCTACTACATCCTCGGCAGCGCTCTGGGTTCGCACCCCTATCCGATGATCGTTCGGGATTTTCACAGGGTGATCGGAGACGAAACGCGGCGTCAGATTCTTCAACGCGAAGAGCGGCTTCCTGATCACCTCGTCGCGTGCGTGGGCGGAGGCAGCAATGCCATTGGATTCTTTTACGCCTTTCTCAACGACGAGAGCGTCAAGCTAACTGGTGTCGAAGCCGGTGGTGACGGCATCGTGCGCGGTCGCCACGCCGCCCGTTTCCAAGGCGGCAAACTGGGCGTCCTCCAAGGAACAAAAACTTGGCTCCTAGCCGACGCCGACGGCCAGATCGAGCTCACACACTCCGTTTCCGCTGGCCTCGACTACGCCGCCATCGGGCCGGAGCACAGCTACTACCGCGACTCAGGTCGCATCGACTACGATTACGCGACTGACGCGGAAGCTCTTGCCGCCTTCCGTATGCTATCCGAGGTGGAAGGAATTATTCCTGCGCTGGAGACAGCTCATGCGATTGCGCATGTCATCAAAATTGCACCAACGATGCCCCGCGATTCCATTCTCATTGCCAACCTTAGTGGTCGTGGTGACAAAGATGTTCAGCAGGCAGCGGAGATATTGTTGAAGTAAATATCGACGGCAACGAAGCTACTCTTTGAGCGCGCTGAAACGAATATCTTCCAATATTTCGCAAGGCAATCCTTAGATTTGAACATTCTATTGATACAGTTAAAGCGCATCGGCGACGTCATTCTGACGACGCCGTGTGTTGTATCTCTCAAAGCAAAATACCCGCAGGCCCGCATTACCTGGGTTTTGGATAGTGCGTGTGAATCGATGGATGAAATCCTTCCTGGCGATCAAAGGTTGTATTTCAAAAAAGGGGCGCTGAATGCCGCAATTTGGAGAGCCCTTCTTTTTCAAAAGTGGGATTTGTGCTTCGAATTCACTGGGACTGATCGCGGACGACTGGTGACTGCGATGTCCCGAGCATCACAGCGTGTGACCTACAAGCGTCACGCTGCAGGTTTCGGGCGCCACATCTTCAATCGTTTTATTGAAGCTAATGTGAAAACACTTCATACGGTCGACTACCACTTGGCATTGGTGGAAGCGCCATCTCACCGTGTTTCTGGATCACTCATTATTTCTGCGAGTCTGGAGCATAAAGCGGAATCCCTTTTGCGATCAACGAAGATCCAGGGTCCTTATGCCATAGTGCATCCTGGAGCGGCGCGTGGGGAAAAAATGTGGAGCACAGGTCAATGGGGTCAAGTCATCCGTTTTTTGACCACGGAGAAAAACCTGAATGTCTTAATAACAGGCGGACAAGGACCCGAGGAGCTTGCTCAAATCGATGAAATCATTAAAGAGTGCGCTTCGGCCCGTCTTTGCTCCCTAGCCGGAAAAACAAGTCTTTCCGAACTCGCGGCAATCATCGCGAAGGCCCAGATTTTTGTTGGAGTTGATACTGGGGCTTCTCATATGGCCGATGCATTCCGAGTCCCGTCCGCAGTTCTTTTTGGGGGAACAAATCCTTTCCACTGGGGGCCCCGAAACCAGAACGGAAGGGCCGTGGGAATTCACGGATTCTCTTCCTACCCGCATGACTTTCCGAAATGCAGAATGCAGGAAATTCCGGCCGAAAATCTGATCGGCGCGATCAATAGCGTTCTCCCGCTAAAAGCATTCACGGATTGACCGAAGGGGATGCTTTTACCAAAGTCCACGGTCAGTCGCAAATTCACATGAAAAATTTATCCGTCGTTGTGCCTTTTTATAATGAAGGCGAGTTGGTCGTGGAGGTTTTGAGCGAAATTCGCAGAGCCCTTCCGAATGCCGAAATCGTTGCCGTGGACGATGGGAGTTCTGATGGCACTGCGGATCGAATCAAATCGATCCCGAGTGTGAAGTTGCTATCATTCCAAAAGAATTGCGGACAGAGCGCCGCCATTTATGCAGGTCTGCACGCCGCCAGTGGAGAAATCATCGCCATGATGGATGGGGATGGACAAAATGATCCTGCTGATATTCATAAGCTTGTCCAAGTGCTTTCTCAAGCGGATGTTGTTTATGGGGTTAGAAAAAGCCGACAGGATACATTCGCGCGTTTGATATCCTCACGTATTGCGAACGCCATTCGTCGGTTTGTCCTTGGTGACAAGGCAAGCGATACAGGGTGCACGTTAAAGGTCATTCGGCGGGAACATGTTAAATTATTGATTCCATTCAATGGATTGCATCGCTATTTGCCAGCGTTGTTTGAGCGTGCCGGACTGAGTTTTGTGGAAGTTGCCGTCAACCATCGCGCCAGAAAGGCAGGAATCTCGAAGTATACCATCAACGGGCGTGCCTTGCGTGGGATTTTCGATCTTATTGGAATGCGCTGGTTAATGTCTCGAATGATTATTTGGCCTTAAATACCATATGGATCTGTTAATAAACTATTTTCATAGTATTGGCTCTTTCTTCAATATTCCGATTGGAAATTTTTTTGGAATCCAAATCGATTCGGGGAAAGTGATTGGCTATATTGGGGTCACCTTGTTTTCCGCGCGCTGGCTTATTCAAATGGGGGCGTCTAGAAAGCATGGCAGGCCTGTCCTTCCCAGGATGTTTTGGTATGCAAGCATTGTTGGCAGTTTCTGTTTGCTGTCCTACTTTGTATTCGGGAAAAATGACTCTGTGGGGATTCTTTCTAATCTCTTTCCCATGTCCGTAGCGGTTTACAATCTCTATCTGGACTTCAGTCATCGCAAAAAAATGTCATGATGTTGGCGCAATCGTCGCGAGATAAGCCCAATTGGCCCATATGGATTGCCGTATTGTGCTTCGTTTTTGCGATATTTTTCTACGGCCGCCATTTGGATTTCTCAGGATACGCCCATCCAGACGAGCCAAATAAGATCAATCAGATCATTAGAAATGAATATAATTTTCATCATCCGATGATGATGATTCGATCGATTCATCTGACCACAAATTGGTTGGCTAAATCATCTGATTTTGAGTTTGTAAAAGTGGCGGGGCGCTGGGGGAGTGTGATATGCGCGTCCATTTCCGTGGCCTTATTTGTTTTTATCAATGGGCGTCTCTACGGGCGATTTATAGCCGCCGCGACTGGGATTTTTGTATTATCCAATCCGCACCTTTTTGATTTGGCGCATTACTTCAAGGAGGACCCTTGGTTGCTTTTTGGGATTAGTTTTACGCTCCTAGCGATGCTGATCCACTCGGAGTCTCGAGGCGCTCTCAGTGCATGTTTGCTGGGTTTTTCAGCATCGCTTGCCATTTCTGCAAAGTATTCCGCAGTGCTTGTTCTGCCGTTTGTTTTCTACATTCTATTTAGCTCCTCGATTCACAAAAAAAGAGATTTTTGGGCCTGTTTGCTGTGTTTGATTTTGGGGGTAGTCGCGATTAATTTTCCGGCTCTCGAGGCTTTGACGAAAGTCTCGAGTAGTTTTAGTCATGAAATTGCCTCTTTGAGCGGTGAGTCAAAAATCGCCTCCCGCCGTGTCCCTCATGGTGTTTATTCGAACGTCTATTGGCAATCATCCACGCCGGCACTCATTTTTCTCTTGGCTGTCTATGGAATTACGCTCTGGCGCAAAGGTTGGAAAATCACTCCATTCGAGTGGGTGATATTGTTATTTCCGCTGGTCTATATTGCTGTGCTTTCGTTTTTGCCTAAGACCCACCACAGATACTTTTTGCCTGTGGCCGTGATGTTGGCGTGCTTGAGTGCGGTCGGGTTGCAGGGCATTCTGCGTCTCAGACATGGGCGGTGGATTGCGAGTGGGTTCGTTTTTCTTTCTGTGGCTTGGCAGTGTCCGCGCCTCCTTCTTGCTGATCGGGGTTTTTCTCAAGATTTTAAAACGGAAGCGCTTTTATTCCTCGAAACGAAACTCCCTGTTACCGCCATCGTTTTAGAGGATAAAAATGTGAACCTGCCGGCAAGCCCGCGATTGCTCAAAAGACGGCTTGCTCCATCTGACACCCTTGAAGGATTGCGTGCGGATGGGATCACTCACGTTATTGTTTCCAGTAGGCAATACGGGGGTCTATTTTTAGAAAGTTCGAGGCCTAAAAAAGGGGGTGAGGAAATTTTTTTAAAAATGAGGGCTATATATGAGCATCTCTTCGATGAGGGGCAATTGCTCAAGGAATGGGAGACGGGTGGGAATATTTACCTCGCACCTCCCTTGCGAATTTATTCGATTGAACTAGGGCCTCACGGTCCTCCGACAGGGACGGCGCGATAGACGGCAATCTCGTTGGAGTTGATGGTCTGCGTCATAGTGTAAGTCGAGCCTGTGGGGATGGTGATCGTCCACCTCTGAGCGGCCTTGGCGGCATTGGCGTTGATGTTGGATTCGGGGACATTGGCCATGGTGTTGTAGCGGTAAAGATTGTAGGTAGTGCCCGGCTTCAGGTTCGAGATGGTGATGGTGAGAGTGATTGTCTTGGCTGCGGGGCGCGTGTTGGAGCCATTGACGATCCCGGGTGTCTCTATATTAGTGCTGGTCGTCAATTTTACGGGCACGGTTTCACGGCTCAGATCGATGATGCCGGTGATGGCGATTCCATAGTCAGCGCCATTCTTTAGTGAATAAACCGGCCCCGTCTTTGCGTTAGCCTTTTGGCGTGTCGTCGGGAAGGTGCCGAACGGATAGCTGAATGTGTTCTGAGGTTGACCGTTCGTGCCAGTCCATAGGCCGTTGTCATTGAACGTGAGTGTGTCGTCGGCGTAGTAAGTTGTCGGTCCAGTCAGCGGGCGGGTCGACGTGATTCCGGTAACTGCCACGATGTGGTCATACTCGCTGTCTCCGGCGTTGAGGTTTGTCGTTCCGTAGAAGCGGGATTGGTTCATGAAAACACCGATCACTACTGGGTAGCCGGCATTCACGTTGGATTTGACCCAGGTGAGAAACGCTGTCGAATTAGGGTTTTTGGCCGTGTTGAATGCCGTTGCGTTGAGGTGCATCGCTTTGGCTGCGGCAACGTCATTGACTCCGAGCAGGAGTTGCGAACTTTCCAGACTCTGCCGAGTATTCTTGCTGGCGATGGCTCTGGCGTCGTATTGCGAGATGTACTGGCCGTAGTAGAGACCGGCGCTGATGAACGAGACCTCGCCACAATAGCCAAAGTTGGCGTTCCATTGGATTCGCGCCGGGAGTGTGGTTCCAGAGGTGTAGGTCGTATTCGCGGCCTGCGCTGAGACCAATGCGGATGAAATGAAAATCACAAAGAGAAGAAAGTTTAATTTCCTTTTCAGTCCTTGAATGAATCGACGCTTTAAAAAATCAAGATGCGGTAAATTTTTCATGCGTGATTGGATTTTTGGAAAATAAGAAGGGAAAAGTGGCGGGCGATACGGCGCATTTCACACTACACCTAGCTAATGTTTTTTTCAAGTTTGACCGCTTGATGGACGAAACTGCGGAGAACATGAAGCATCAGTCTCCATTTCGCATTGATGAGATTAAGGCTCCAAGAGTTTCTGCTGGGGGTGATTTTACCCTTTGTCAATTGGCTCGCGTATTAAGTGGTAAGGACAAATGCTGGAGG
>CAYRTN010000035.1:0-12751 GCA_964427235.1 uncultured Chthoniobacter sp.
CATCGTAAAAGTAATCAATGAGGTCCCGCCAAGCGTTCAGGCTTTCCTTCATTTTTGAGGAGTAAACTTGAAGAGCCTCGGCCATTGGTTTTGTGGAAAGTTGTTCATCGAGTAATTCCGCAGACTGGAGAGCTAACATCATTCCGGGCGAAAGCATGGGATCGACAAATCCAAAGGCATCCCCGACCGAGGCCCAGTTTTCGCCGACACCACGAGTCGAGACGAGTTGATAGTTGGCGTAGGTTTCAGGCTGAGAAACTCGCTTCGCACCACGTGTCTCTGAGGACAAATGAGGGTCATTTCTCATCGCGGCCTCAAGACGTTCTTCGGGCGTTTTTCCGAGTGCGGCAGCGGCCTTTTGATCCATCACAATCCCAAAGGACATTTTGCCCTGAAGCGGGATTCTCCAAGACCACCCGTCAGCGAGGCGGTTGATTCGTACCTGTCCACTTGGCATTTCCGGATCGAATCCCTCGTAATGGGCGAAATGGGAGACATCGCGACGAGGACCCACGTCCGCCTTGATGTTCAGAAGTCGTGCGGCAAGGCGCCTCCTGCCGGATGCGTCTATGATGAAGTCGGGTTGATGGCCATTCCATATAGCAGCCAAAGCGAGTGTTTCCGAGCAAAGTTGAAGTTTGGTCCCTTCGGCTATGAGGTTGGCGCGGTGAGGAATTTTTAGAGCCCCTGCTGCGGATGCGGTTTCCTCAAGGATGCGATCAAAAGCCGGTCGCGGAACATTGTAGGCATAGGCTGGAAATTTGCGCGGAAGGGACGAAAAACTGAAGGCGTACTCTTTCCCCAGAGCTGGAAAAAAGGTCACACCAGGCTTGCGAACACCGATGGCTGCGACTTGATCCTCGATGTCCATTCTTCGGAACAAGGGAATAACGCCGGGTACCAGAGACTCTCCGGCGATGTGCTCCGGGCGGCCTCCCTCGTCGAATACGGCGACCTCGTTACCCCGTTGAGCCAAGATGGTCGCGCACACGCTACCGGATGGTCCACCACCTATGACAGCGATTTTCATCGGCGCAGGATCTTTCCGCTTGGGGTCTTGGGTATGGAATCCACAAAAACAATTTCGGCGGGAATTTTGTAGCGCGCCAGGTTGCGCCTGCAGTGTCCGAGAAGTTCAGGGGATGTCACGTTGGATGCCACGACCTCCGCCATCGAGATCGATCCGAAGTGAGCGTGCTGGCGGCAGGAGACCCTTGCTTCAGTGACGCGGGGGTGGGAGCAAAGAAGATTTTCGACTTCTTCTGGAAAAAATTTCATTCCCCCGATGTTAATAACGGCCTTGGTACGGCCTTGGAGGTAGTAGTAGCCGTCCTCATCGACCGAGGCGAGGTCACCGCTTGAAAACCACTCGCCATCGAGAAGAACGGCGCTGCTTTTTTTCCAAGGTTCGATGTAGGCATCAAAGAGGCCTAGGCCTTTGATGTGGAGATTTCCTAGCGAACCGGGTTGGGCAGGTTTCCCTTCGCTGTCGAGTAATTGAACCTCAAAGGACGGTTGTGGCCGCCCTATGGAAGCATGGCGCTTTTCCGGTTCGATATGGTTGAGGAAAGGGAGGCCCGCTTCAATGATTCCCAAAGCTTGGGCTGGATAAATGCCGCACGCATTCGCAAACCGACGAGCCACGTCTTCGGATAACGCCGCTGTTGTCGAAACCGCCAACCGAAGGGAAGGCCAGTGGATCTTTTCGTTCCCTGCCGTGAGTAAGATGTAGTGGAATGGCGAGGCATAGAGCACTGTCGCGCCGTGCATGTTCGCCGCGGCCAACAAGTCTTCCGCAAGATGTGTTTCCGGAATCACAATCGCAGCGCCATTCCAGAGATAAAGAAGGATGGAGACAGCAAAATGGTGGGACATTCCGAGCACCCAAAGCACACGGTCACTCGCCCCGATTTGCAGGCCGGGATTCGCCGCCGCGATCCTCGCGCAGATGGTTTCATGGGAGAGTAGGACTCCCTTGGAGTCGCCCGTTGTCCCAGAGCTAAAGCGGATGAGGGAGGGATTAAGTTCCTCGTATTCTTTTTGCCACGTAGGCTCACGCTCCAGGCGGATGGCCTCGAAAGTGAAGTGGCCAGCCTCTTCCTCGCCGGTCATGATGCCGTGGAGGTGCAGGGATTTTACCAACGCATTTTGCTCGGAAGCGGAAGCCTCCGGCGCAATGGGAACAAAGCACGCGTTCGCCCTCAAAATCCCCAATGACAATGCCACGTATTGAAATCCATCACGGCAGCGAAGTCCAATCCTTGCGTGCGAATCGAGAGCGTGTTTTTGACTGAGATCCTCGGCAACACGGGAGCTCACGGCGTTCAGAAAGCCATAGGTATGGGAAACCCCTCGATCGACTACAGCGAGAGCGTCGGGATCGGCGTTGCGAAAGATTTCTTCAGCGATATTCATCTAGTTCGAGCCTTTCATCGCTGGGTCGATTTGATGTCCGGAGGAAACCCAATCGGCCGCCGCCTTGCCCGAAGCTTCCCCGGTGGCCATACATATGCCAATGACCCTTGCGGCTGCCTGGGCTTCGTGCGTCGAGGAAATGCAGCGACCAGCCATAAAAAGATTTTTGATGTTTTGAGAGCGAAGACATCCTTCTCGAATTCCGCAGGATCTATTCGCTTCTGGGAAGCGGAATTTCGGGCCAAGGGCGGTTTCCCTGAGTTCGATCGGCCATGAGGATAGAGCCACCTCATCCAGATAGCGGGCACCAGTTAGGATGTCTTGTTCCGTGAGTTCTTCGAGGCCCTTAACGCGATAGCCCTCGCGAATTCCGGCCCGGGCTGGAAATGCGGATATGAATGCGGAGCGAAAAGCCTCCAAATCTTTTTTGAGAAAGTCTGTGACCGCGACAGCGACGTCACGGCCATGCATTTCCATCTGAGACAAGCTTTCTGGATTGCTGAGGTCGAGGCCTTCGGCGGCCAAGTCGATCGTTCCCCACACTTCCTGCGGCGTCACGCCGGTGCGGAAGGCGATGCCCAACGCGGCCTTGGGGAGCTGCCCACCACTCACCGCATAGCTGATGGCGCGGGCTATGGCCATCCGTCCGTTGTCGCTCATGGAGTCTGGGTCCACCCCGCCTAGCGCAAAAATGTAAGCCGGGCGTTGTAGTTTGTGGAGTGGGGATCGTTCGCACTCCGCCCCCGCGAATTGAGCTATTTCGGCATCACCCGTGGTATCGATGACGGCCGATGGTTCCCAGTTGGAAAAGGTTCCCCTGCTTCTCAAGGTGATCGCTCCAATCTTTCCGTTCCCATCGCTGAGAACGTCTGTGATTTCCGTGTGAAGCAAAACTGTCAAGTTTGGTAACGACTCCACATAGCGATCGGCAAGGTGCGCAAAGGAAGAGGGGCGGTGCAGGACAACATCCAGGCGCCCCATACGAACCGGCCCTCGCGCTCCGCCCTCACGGATGAGGCGCTGGGTGAATTCCCTCGGGAATCCGGGGTTTGAATCCAGAAGCGGCTCGGACGCGTCTGCCCTTAATTGATAAAGCCCGCAAATCGAGTGAACATGAGCGGACGTCGCCATTCCTCCGAGCAGGCCTTGTCTTTCCACCAAGACGACGCGCGCGCCGCGCCTTGCTGCGGCAATCGCTGCGGCCAATCCCGCGCTCCCTCCACCTGCGACCAGAACATCCGTCTTCATTCCAAATCGCTACCTGTGAGGTCGCTTTTGACCTGTTTCAAAATTAAATCCGCCTCCGCTTCCGTAACGGCCCCATCTCTCCAAGAAAAGGTGGCGGTCAGTTGACCGTGGGATTCGCCAAAGAAAAGGCCGGATCCCGGAGGGGCCGAGACCGAGGGAACGTGGTAGGCATCGGTTATGCGGGAACCGCAAAGGTGGGAGTCGATAGGAGCAAATCCCCCAGTCGACGAGTGAAAAAACGAGGTGATATGGCCTGAGAACTGCGTGCCAAGAAACTTCAAATAAAAAAAAGAAGGCAGTCGGCGCATGAGATGGAGAATCATTTCAAAGGAGGGGCCCAATTCTTTGCGGGTCATATCTTCAAATTGACGTTGTCCAGCATTCACAGCGTCTTGCATGGTCGCCAGATCTTCCTTTTTCAACGAAAAAAAGAGCACGGTGACACGGTTTTGGAATGGGTCGCTATGGGCACCCTTGCGCCGCACTTGGACAGGAATGCTGCTGACGTAGTGCGTGGGATCGCTGCCGCGTGAAAGGAAGGCCTGACGATGCCCCCTTGCCGCACAGGCGAGGTAGAAACTGATCGCGAAAAGCCCAGAAAAAGCGGTGGCGCGCTCCTGGATTTTGAGCGTCTCTTCTGGATCAAACCTCAGAAGCTTGTAGCGAAGCCGACAGGGGCCTGGGTTATTTCCGGAAAGGCTGCGATATTTATTACTGACAAGTTCAAAGAATCTATCTGTGGCCGGTTTCGCTTTTTTAAGTTGAACCGAGATCGGGACTGGAGTCGGAGGCTTGCTGGAGAACTCAGGCAAGGGCGTTCCTTTGCAGGCTTCGATAAAAGCGCGCACGAGTAACTCGGCGCCCTTTCCATCAAAGAGGAGGTGGTCCCAAGTAAAAAGCAGAGCGCTTCTTCCATCGCGCAGCAAGATCAAGTCGAGACGGAGATTTCGAACTCCCGGTTGGTCATCCAGTGGACTATTCAGCAAATCCTCCGCGAGGTGATGCAGTGATTTGACTTCTTTGGCTGCGCTGCCTCCATAGACAGCCTCGACGCCCGCCTCCTTCCATAAATGGAGACCCAATATCCGATGGGAGTGGGCATCTTGCCTCCATGAAGGAACCAACGAGAAAAAGTTTCTTCGCACTCGAGCATTGAGCAAAGGATAAGCCGCTCCGAACCGCTTGGCTCCAGCTTCGAGCGCGGCGATGTTCGGCACCCCTTCCAATTGCAACTGTGTCTGCCCGATAAGCCCGTTTTGCCCTTGGCGCTTCATCATTCGGCTCAGGGCCAAGACGAAACAATCCGCGCCGGTCAAGTCAGCCAATTTTTTTGAAACGAAACTCAAGTCAAGGGATGTCTTGGAATGGAAAGAACAGGAGCCGCCACGGAATCGCTTCTATCTAAAAAAGACGAGCGAGGTTTTCGACTGTGGAGAGATTTTCCTTAGTGAGCTTGCTGGCTGCCAATTGAACTCCAAATGCTTGCTCGATCTTGATGAGCAACTGCATCGTTGCCATCGAATCCAACCCCGCCTCATGCAGATTCGTGTGCACGTTGAAATCGGGACCCACTTCAAGAATCTCACTGGAAATAATGTCCAACAGTTTCTTTGTTTTTTCAGAGCTTTCGGCAGAATCCATTATTATTAACTTTCGAAAGAATCTGGCAACAATTCGTCAGCCATTCAATCTTTATTGACCCGCCGCTCATCCATTGGTCTATGCTCCGGTCCTTGTCTCAATGCCTTTCCAAGAAACTCGCGCACGTGAACGCGTGCCCCATTTAGCCCTAACTTTGGCCGCCTCGGAGTTGGGTTTTCACGTCCATGCTGGGTTTCTTGACGCCCTCACCAAAGACGCAGGCATAAGCCCGGCGCATATCGGGGCGGCCTCTTCAGGTTCATACGTGGGGGGGCTTTACTCGGCGGGATTCGATCCGCAAAACATCCACCGCATGCTTTCGACGTGGGAAATGTTGAAAAGCGTCATGGAGTGGAAGGGGCCATTGAGGGGGATAGGCATGCTGATGAATATCAGAGGATTTACTGGATTGGTCAGCGGTCGAAAACTGGCAGCCCATTTGAGAAAATATATTGGCAACCAACAGATCGAAGATTGTGAAGCGGCTGAATTGTCCCTTTCCGTTACCAACCTGAGCAAAGGATGCCCCGAGATCATTAGGAATGGACCTCTAGTGGATTTCATCGTCGCCAGTTGCTCGGTCCCTGGGCTTTTCAAGTGCCAGACAATCCGTGGGCAGTCTTATTGCGATGGGGCCGTTTCGGATTCGTCCCCATTTCATCACTTTTTGGAAGATCCTCGGGTGAGTCAAATAATGGTTCATGTCGTCAGGCATGCCGACCGAGAGACGCATCACAGCGGCCCCCTCACCATAGCGAGCGTCTTCGGTCAGTCCCACCAAATCATCACAGACCGCCTACTGGATATCTCTCTCGAGTGTGGTCGACTTAAAGGTAAGAAGGTCTTGGTCCTCACGAGCGTGGTGCCGCGATACCGATGGGCCAAGAAAGGCACGCCAGGCATTCTTTTCGAAGCCGGAAGGCAAACGGTTCTCAAAAATCTGGAACAAATTCACCAAGCGGTTTCGTGAATTTGTCTCATGCCGATCTGTCGAGGAGGATTGCCAAATTCAAAGCGCAAAGGCAAACTCCCGCACATGAATCCCACTCCACACGTTGCTGCCGCTGCTCCTGCTAAAGTCGAACTCGAAGCCGGTAAGGACTATTGGTTTTGCACCTGCGGGCTTTCTGCGACGCAGCCTTTCTGCGATGGATCACACAAAGGGAAGGGATTCGCTCCGCAGAAATTCACAGCGGATAAAACCGGCCCGGCTTGGCTTTGCCAGTGCAAGCAGACGGAGAACGCGCCTTTTTGTGACGGCGCGCACAAGGCGCTCATTCAGCCCGAACAATAAATGCCTCGGTCTGCCGCTCGATCTATTCGAGCGTGTCGTCGAGAGCGGCGAGAAGTTCGGCAATCGTGGATGACGTTTCGTCTCCCATGTTTGAGATGCGGAATGTTTTGCCTTTGATCTTGCCGTAGCCTCCGTCGATGACGAAGCGGTGCTTCTCGCGGAGGCGCTTGATCCAAGCCGCTACGTCGATGTCGCGGTTGTTTTTCACGCAGGTGAGCGAGAGTGATCGGTAGCCTTCGGGAGCAAAGAACTCGAACCCGCGAGCGCGAACCCACTCGTGGACTTGCGCGTTGAGCGCGGCGTGGCGGGAATGGCGGGCCTCGACGCCCTCAGTGAAAATATCGTCGAGCTTGGACTCCAAGGCGTTGATGAGCGGAATCACTGGCGTGCTCGGTGTCATATCCTGCTCTTGGTTTTTCGCAAACTCCACAAAGTCGAAGTAGTATCCACGATCCGGGATGGATTCCGCGCGCTTCATGGCGCGTTCGGAAACAGCAAAGAGAGCGAGGCCGGGAGGCATGGCGAGGGCTTTTTGGCTGCCTGTGAGAAGGACGTCGATGCCGAGTTCGTCCATCGGGATCGGCTGGGTCGAAAAGGAGGAAACGGAATCGACAACAAACATCACATCAGGAAACTCGCGCAAAACTGCGGCGATTTCTGGAAGAGGATTGCGAACGCCGCAGGAGGTTTCGTTGTGAATGAGGGTGAAGGTATCGAAGCCACCTTCGGCGAGTTTTTCGCGCACCATCTCTGGTTTGATCGCTTCACCCCACGCGACTTGTAGTGCGACAGCTTCCTTGCCGCAGCGCTTACTGACGTCCACCCACTTGTCGGAAAAGGCACCGCAGGCGGCGTTGAGGACTTTTTTGGTGGTGAGGTTGCGGATGGATCCCTCCATCACTCCCCAGGCCGACGAGGTGGAAAGAAAAACCGGGCGTGTCGTGCCGAAGAGGGTTTGCAGGCGGGGTTGGATGCCGGCGTAGAGTTTTTTGAATTCGGATCCCCGGTGGCCAATCATGGGGGCGCACATGGCGCGGAAGGTTTTTTCAGACACTTCGACCGGACCCGGAATGAACAGTTTGATGTGTGGTGTGGACATGCGGAAATGAGGTTACGCAAGGGAGGCGGGCGCTGACCAAATAAAATTTCATAGGAACGCCGAATTTCCCGGATTTGCAATTCGATCCGCAAGAGATCATGCTCGCGCTTTCACCGATTCCAACTATCCCATGCCCGCCAAAAAAACCAGTTCCTCCGTGTATTTTATCGCTGGATCGGATGATGCTGCTGTGAAGAAGGCGGCCAGCGCGCTTGCCGAGAAGCTGGCTCCTGGTGCGGATGCCTTTGGGTTGGAGGTCATCGACGGGGGAGTCGAAACCGTGGATGCGGCCGTATCCCAGTTGCAGGAAACATTGCAGGCCCTAGCCACTCTTCCCTTCCTTGGCGGTAGCAAGCTCGTGTGGTTGAAAAGCGCGACATTTTTGGCCGATACCGTGACTGGCGGATCAGAAAGCGTTCTGGCGCTGCTCGAGAAACTTTGTGATTTCATCGATGCGGGAATGCCGGGCGGGGTCACCTTTTTGATCAGTGCGGTCAAGCCCGACAAGCGCCGTAGCGTCTATAAGAGACTCACCAAGGCGGGGGTGACGGAATTGCACGACAAGCCCGACTTGGGATTCCGCGCGGGTGAAGAGGAGGTCATCTCTTGGACGGCGCAGCACATTCGTTCTCGCGGACTGAAGATCTCCCGCGAAGCCATCGAGGTGCTTGCCGCGCGTGTGGGTCTGGATTCCGGGCAACTCAACAACGAACTCGACAAAATCGAGACCGCCTTCGGGACTGGGCATCCGATCGAAGCGAGGGACATTCGTGAAATGGTATCCGCGACTCGCGAAAGCGGGATCTTTGACATCGGAAATGCGATATCCGCGCGCGATCTGCCGCTGGCCCTTGAGACGCTCCAGCAATTGCTTTCACAGGGGGAAAAAGGCGTCGGCATCCTTCTGGCCTCCATCGTCCCAACCGTAAGAAACCTGCATCTTGCGAAAAATCTCCTCGTTAGACATAAGCTCCACCCGCCTGCGGAGCCCCAATTTTTTGCGGGGGTATTGAATAAATTACCCGAGTCAGAGACAGATTACCTGCCGCGCAAGAAAGACGGCGGTATCAATACTTACGGACTCGGTGTTGCCGCTCGCAGTGCTTCTCACTACGCGCTCGAAGATCTCCAAAAAGCCTTCCACAGTTGCGCTGAGGCGAATTGGCAACTCATCAGTGGCCAGGGCACGGACGAAACCATTCTCACGCGACTGCTCGTAGGCTTCATGTCCCGCTGAGAGGCGTGTGACGAATTAAGGAGTCGGGCTCGGAGTGGGCGTTGGGCCAGGGATGCCTCTGTTGGTTAGGAGAGTCTGCAAATAGGAGAGGGCATCCGCACTGGCGAGTTTATCATTATTAACCTGCTTGGTGAGATCCGATTTGTATTCGGCTGTGGCCATACTAGCGCCGGCGTAGCCGTATTCGAACGAGGATGTGGTGCCGTTTGTGGTGGTGGCATTGCCTTGCGGACCAGAGGCAAGAAAATATCCGGTGAGTTTTTTAGAGAGTTGGGAGTGCTTGCCTCCACCTACGCTGGAGTAACGATCGAGGTCACCAATCACCTGAAGGGCGCCGCTGTCAGATGTCGAGGCCCCCGCTGACGCTCCGAAGAGCACAGCGTGTTGATTGCCGGTGTAGTCCAGCATGGTGTTGTAAGACCCGGATATCAAAGCTGGGGCTTGGTAGAAGAAAAACGTGTTTGGATCCGAGAGAACGATCACCGATGAGAAAGTCGCAGCTGCCGTATCCACAAGCAAGTAGCCGCCTTGAAAAAAGGTGTAATTCACACTGCGACCTGTTTTTGAAAGGGAAAGTTCGTAAACCAGCAACTGTGCATGAGCAAAGGTGCCGAATGAAAACAGCAAAACGGCAGAAAGGGTCGAAAGGGAGATGCGCTTTATCATGGGAGGAAAGTTGCTCGTGAATAGCTAAGATGTCAATCTGAGGTAGGGATTTACCTACCCTCAAAAGAGGGCCATCTGGGCGGCTTCGGGATCAGGGACGAGTCGTTTGCGAGGCGCCGGAACGCGGGTAGGTTGGCCTTCCGCATTGAGTTCGGATTTTTCGAGGTTGTTGAGAATTTCTCGGGCGCGGGTGATGATCGAATCAGGCAATCCGGCGAGGCGCGCGACTTGGATGCCGTAGCTTTGATCGGCGCGGCCGGGGAGGATTTTTCTAAGGAAGATAATTTGGTCGTTCCATTCGCGGACGGCGACATTGAGATTCAGAATCCCTGAGCGAGTGCGCTCGAGGTCGGTGAGTTCGTGGTAGTGGGTGGCGAAGAGCGCGCGGCAGCCGATTTGGTCGTGGAGATATTCGGAAACACTCCATGCAATCGAGAGCCCATCAAAAGTGGATGTGCCGCGCCCGATCTCATCGAGAATCACAAGGCTGCGGGAAGTCGCATTGTTGAGAATGTTCGCGGTTTCATTCATCTCGACCATGAAAGTAGATTGACCTCGAGCGAGATCGTCACTTGCGCCGACGCGTGTAAAAATGCGGTCAGCGAGGCCGACGCGCATGGATTTGGCGGGGACGTAGCTGCCGGTTTGCGCTAGGAGAGTGAGGAGGGCGACTTGACGGATGTAGGTGGATTTTCCCGCCATATTCGGCCCGGTAATGATGGCGAATTTTTTTCCATCGGTGCCGAGATCGGTGTCATTCGGGACGAATCGGGCGCCTTCGCTGAGTTGATCCAGCACGGGGTGACGACCGTCGATGATGTGGAGGATATCGGAATCATCAATCTCTGGGCGGCAGTAGTCGTGGAGGCGTGCGGTCTCCGCGAAGGAACATAGGACATCAAGGATGGCGAGGGTATTCGCGGTTTCTTGCAAGCGGGGGAGTTCGGCAAGGACGGCGGCGCGGAGTTCAGCAAAGATCTCGATCTCTCGGGCGCGAGAACGTTCCTCGGAGCCGAGGATCTTTCCTTCGACTTCTTTGAGCTCGGGCGTGATGAAGCGCTCGCCCCCTACCGTGGTTTGTTTGCGAATGTAGTCCTCCGGAACCGCTCCCAGATTGGATTTGGTGATTTCGATGAAGTAACCAAAGACGGAGGTGAAGCGGACCTTGAGGGATTTGATTCCCGTGCGTTCGATTTCTTTTTCTTGGAGGGCAGCGATCCAGTTTTTCCCTTCGTGGGACGCCGAGCGGAGTTCGTCGAGAGCGGAATCAAATCCAGCTTGAATGAATCCCCCCTCGCGGATTACCGGCGGAGGTGTTTCGACGAGGGCTCGGGTCAGCGTATCGGACAAATCGGGCAGGGCATGGAGGCGCGAGAGCGAGTTTGCAAGGAGGGGCGACGGGATCGAGAGCTTCTGTCCGCCACCGAGGCTGGCAGCTAAAGATGGTATACGGGAAAGGGATTGAGCAAGGGTCGCGAGGTCGCGAGCATTGCCGGAGGGACCGTGAAGACGGGCCGTCGCGCGCTCGATGTCACGGATTTCGGACAGGCGGGAACGGAGGTCTCCAAGAAGCATGGCATCGGATAAAAGGGCGGCGACGGCATCCTGGCGTTCCTCAATTTCAGCGGCATCACGGAGGGGGTGCAGTATCCACTCGCGCAGGAGGCGCGCTCCCATTGGCGTGGACGTGCGGTCCAGTGCGCCGAGGAGGGTCATACTGCGGCCGGCGCGCGAGTTAACCAGCTCCAAGTGACTTTGCGAGGCGGCGTCCAGAATCAGGAACTGACTGCAACGGTACGGTTGGAGGCGGTTGAGGTGGCCTGCCTGACGTCGCATCTGGCGGGTGATGTAGTGAAGGAGGGCGCCAGCGGCAGAGGTCCCCGCAGGAAGATCGGCGCAACCGAATCCATCGAGCGAGTGAACTTTGAAATGCGAGCGGAGGATATCCGTGGCCGGTTCGGACTCAAAAACGTAACCATCGAGAACCGATCGCGGGTTGATGGTCGCAAATTGGTCGGTCTGATGGTCGGGAACGAGGATTTCTGATGGGGAAACGCGGGCGAGTTCGTCGAGTAGGGCGGGAAGTGTCGCAAGTTCCGTAAGGCGGAATTCGCCAGTACTGAGATCGCAAAAAGCCATGCCGAAGGCATCCCCGCGAGAGCAGAGAGCAGCAAGATAATTTGGTTTTCGATCGTCGAGACCGAAGTCATCGAGTGTGCCTGGGCTGAGGATCTGGGAAATCTCTCGGCGCACGAGTTTGCCTGCCTGGACTTCGCCGACCTGATCACAGATCGCCGCACGCCAACCAGCGGCTACGAGCTTTTCGATATAGCCTCGGGCGGCGTGGTAGGGCATGCCGCACATCGGAGTTGGGCCGCGCTTCGTGAGCGACAGATTGAGGAGGCGAGAGGCCTCGATCGCGTCTTCGCCAAACATTTCATAGAAATCCCCAAGACGGAAAAGGAGAAGCGTGCCCGGAGGCAATTCACGCCGCAAGGCGTGATATTGCTGCATCATGGGAGTCAACGTTTCGGTGGACATCTCAGATCAGGAATTTCTCAAGAACGCTGCTAGCGGACTTGTGGGAGACGCTTGATCGAGTCGCATCGGAAGCCCAGCCTCAAAGGCCTCGCGAGCCGCTTCCACTGTGATGCGGAAGGCATTTGCCATGCGGCTTGGAAAAGTCGAGGCGGCGATGGCGGTATTCACCAGAACGGCGTCGGCGCCCATTTCAAGAGCTTCCGCAGCATGGCTCGGAGCGCCGATGCCGGCGTCGACGATAACGGGAACAGAGGCTTGCTTGATGATAATTTCGATCTGGGATCGGGTATCCAGTCCACGATTGCTTCCGATGGGGGAACCAAGCGGCATCACGGTCGCCGTGCCCACATCCTGCAAACGCCGGGCTAGGACGGGGTCGGCATTGATGTAAGGAAGAACAACGAAGCCCTCTTTCACCAACTGCGTGGCCGCGGCGAGCGTTTCGATCGGATCAGGCAGGAGGTAGTGGGGGTCCGGGTGGATTTCGAGTTTCACCCACATCGGCAGTCCCGCTGCGGCAGCGAGGCGGGCGAGGCGCACCGCCTCCTCCGCATTCATAGCTCCGCTGGTATTCGGAAGAAGCAGGTATTTTTTTGGATCAATGAACTCG
>CAYRTN010000036.1:0-12576 GCA_964427235.1 uncultured Chthoniobacter sp.
GACTCGGTGCCAAGGTGGTCACTTTTCTTGTTGGCAATACTTTTGCCGGGAACTTGCAGGCGATGCTCTTCGGTCGAGACGGGGCTCTTATATTTAATAAGCCCGAACTTCGAGATGAGATCTGGACGCTACCGCAGTATGAGAAAAGCTGTATTCCTATGCTGCAAACCACCACGCGGCGTCCCGTCGTGGCTATGCCTCATATCTGGAGTCCGATGTTCCTCGATAATCAAGTGCGACAGCGTTCGGAACAGGCTAAGGCTTTTGGATTCGATCCGATCCGTTCCCATCGGGAGTCTCGTGGTTGGCGTGTTGGCATCTTTGAGCCAAATATCTCCGTGACCAAAAACTGCACAATTCCCATGCTGGTTTGCGAGCACGCTTATCGAATAAATGCAGACAGCGTCTCCTCCATGATGGTTATGAATTCCTTTCACATGAAGGAGCATGCCACTTTTTATCAATTTGCCTCGAATCTGGACTTGACCCGCCATGGTAAGGCTTCATACGAGCCTCGCTATATCTTCAGTGATTGTATGGCGGATTTTACGCTCGATGCGGTCGCCTGCCACCAGTGGGAAAACGAGCAGAATTATCTTTACTACGACGCGCTTCACGGAGGCTATCCGCTCATTCACAATTCGCCGTTCCTTAACAAAGCTGGCGTGGGCATATTCTACCCTGGGTTTTCTGCAAAACAGGGAGGTGATGCTTTAATTGAGGCTTGGAAGCAACCGCCGGAATATTGGCAGGATTACAAGCAAAACGCCGCCAACTTCCTCCAGACATTGCATCCCGAGCACCCTGAAAACATCCGCATCTTTACAGAGAGATTGATGCATGTCTCCAACGCAAAATAAAACGCCAGTTGTAGCGGCTGTCTGCGACTGCCGACCGGAAGCCAATTACGGCGCTCATAGAGCGCCGCTACAGGAAGACGGGTCCGTTGTAGCGGCTGTCTGCGACTGCCGATCGGAAGCCAATCCCGACGCTCATAGAGCGCCGCTACAGGAAGACGAGTCCGTTGTAGCGGCAGTCTGCGACTGCCGTACGGAAACCAATCTCGACGCTCATAGAGCGCTGCTACAGGAAGACGGGTCCGTTGTAGCGGCAGTCTGCGACTGCCGTACGGAAACCAATCTCGACGCTCATAGAGCGCCGCTACAGGAAGACGAGTGCGTTGTAGCGGCTGTCTGCGACTGCCGACCGGAAGCCAATCCCGGCGCTCATAGAGCGCCGCTACAGAGGAAGACCCGCCTGACCCGTCTAGATCGTCTTTTTGTTCAACATCCGATTTACTTTGTAACGGCCTGCACATCGGATCGTCGATCTTTGTTGGCTGGCGTCGATATCCACCATGCTTTTTACCATTTTTCCACAGCGGGCGCGGCACGCGGTGCATGGGTGGGCCGATATGTTCTTATGCCGGATCACCTGCATCTGTTCGTTGCCCTGGAGGCCATTTCTCTTTCCGCTTGGATGAAGTCGCTGAAGAACGCGCTCTCGAAAACCCTGCGTATTCAGGGACACGATGCGCCACATTGGCAGAGGGGCTTCTTTGATCATCTCCTCCGAAGCGGCGAATCCTATTCGCAAAAATGGGATTATGTGCGTGAAAATCCGGTCCGCTCCGGCTTGGTGACAAAGCCTGAAGATTGGCCCTATGCTGGCGAGATTTGCGATTTGGAGTATCGCAAATGAAAGCTTGTAGCGGCGGTCTATGACCGCCGATCGGAAGCCAACCCCGGCGCTACAGGGCCTTGGAGAAGCCGTCTCCCTCGGTCGCGCCAACGCCTTTTTCCATTGATTCCCATCTTTTCTTTCTCTAGTCTCTGTGCGCTCTGTGAACTCTGTGGTCAATTCATCCAATAAACCCGATCGCAAACTCCGTGTCGGCGTCACGATTCATATTCGTGAAAGTCAGCAAACGATATGGGAGAATGGAATATACCAAAACTGTGTATTTCTCGTCCAGTTGCTGAATTTGTCTCCAGAAGTTGAAAAGGCGGTTCTTGTAAATGGAGCCAATGCCAAGATGGTGCATGAAGGGATGATGCTCCACAAAGCCGGTGTCGGCATAATGGGGCTCGATGAAGCCATGCAAAATCTCGATGTCGTCATCGAAATGAGCCAGCAACTCGCAGAGGATTGGGTATCGGCATTCAAGGCCCGCGGTGGCAAACTCGTCTGGATGCGGGTCGGCAACGACTATGTGATCGATATCGAGAGGGCGATGTTTGACAAGCCACATGCCTCTCTTTGCAGTGATAAGCCCTACGATGCGGTCTGGACAATCCCCGAGTATGAGCGCAGTTGTGTGGATTATTACTCCCTCACCACAAGAGCGCCGGTCAGCATCGTTCCGCATCTCTGGACGCCGCAGTTTTTCCAGATGGGTATCGATACACTCCCAACCGGGATCAGTTACGGCTATAAACCGGGATCTTCACGATGGCGCGTTGCCTGCTTTGAGCCCAATCTTTGTATGGTCAAGACCAGCATGATTCCTATGCTGGTGTGCGAAGAGGCCTATCGTAAAAATCCCAAGTTTTTGGAATTCTTTCGCATTTGCAACACAATCCAAATCAAAGAAAATCCTGTGTTTGTCAATTTTGCCCGCAGTCTTGACATAACCAATCACGGTCTAGCCACTTTCGAAGGCCGCTTTGCCATTTATGAGTATATGGCCCACTTTGGCGATTGTATTATCTCGCACCACTGGGAAAACGGGCAGAACTACCTCTACTATGAAGCCCTCTACGGTGGATATCCGCTCGTTCATAATTCCGAATTCATTAAAGATTATGGCTATTACTATCCCGAGTTCGATACGCAAGCTGGCGGAAGGGTGCTAAATGAGGCATTTGCCAATCATGATCAAAACTTAGACTCCTACCGAAAAAGCAGTCTAGAGCTCCTCGCTCAAATCGATATTCAAAATCCGGAAAATATCGACGCCTATTCCTGCGAAATACTAAGACTTTTTAAATAAAAAACCTATGAAACTATATGGTTTGTATGAGCATAAGAATATCAATGCTTTAGAATATAATCACAAGAAGTTCTGTGAATATAACAATATAAAATATGACCAATACTTCATTAGGGGATATCATGACAAATTTCATCTGATTTATTATTTACTCGAAAAAAATCCCGGTGAAACGCTGCTTTTTGTGGATTCGAACTCCTATTTTAAAAACTTAAAGTATGAATTTGAATTTACAGAGGATATTGCAGTTCAGTTGGATGGAGGGAATGCTTCTGGAAACTTCTTTATTGTAAAAAGTTCCAAAGAGTCCAGATCAGTATTCAAAAGCGTGCTTTTAGATGCGTCTCATCATGCTGTTGTTCATAGATCAATGGACTTTAATATGAAGATTCCCGAAAAGTATATTCTAGGTCACCTTTTTCAGCAAAAAGGGGTCTATTTTAATGTCAATATATGCCAACACGAAAACTTTAATGATGCTCCCATCATGGTTTGTCATGTTAGGGCTGATAGTTGGGGGAGTTTTTCCTATGCTAATTCGGTTTGTAACTACAGGCCAGTGAGATATGTGACTAGTGATAAAAGGTATGAGGTCTTTAATCCAGGGATGAAAAAAGCCTTGGTGAGTCTTTATACGGAAAACATAAAGGATATTGGTATCATTTCTGAAAAAAACATCTCAGATTATTGCATCGCAAATCATATTACTTATTATATATATAGAGAACTGCCTGCCGAGTTGGGCGAGATGCATGGTAATTGGTCAAAGCCGTGCCTTATACTGCGACACCTCTCTCAACATGAATATGTTGGATGGATTGATAGCGACATCTTGGTCTCGAGAGACTATGAGATGAATTTTCAGGATGAGGTCCAAGTTTACAATGATCCTTGTGCGTGGGAATTCAATTCTGGCTTCATGGTTTTTAAAAACACTCCCAAAAATCAGGAATTGCTCGAATCGGTTATTGAAAGAATTCACAGTATAGATCGATTAGATTCCGTGTATGTGAATGGGGGAGACCAGACTTATTTTATCGAGCAGGTAAAAGCCTGCTATCCCGACCTACTGGCTAGCAGCAATTTGATAACGAATTCGCATGTCCTATTTCAACTTATCGATACTGCCAAAAAAATGATCCACTTCATGGGGCTCCCCACTCATATCCGGAGGATCATGATGGATGTGTATTATCAAAAGTTTCAGGAACAGACCTAGACGAGAAATAGCAGCTAATAACAAAAGCTTCATGTCTCATGCTGTAGGGGCGGTATGCGACCGCGGATGGGCAACGATTCGACGCTCATAGAGCGCCGCTACAGTGAAAAATGGTGCGCTAAAATTGAAAATGTAATTGCCATTGGTCCTATCGCCCGCTGCTCTCTTGGAGTTGACTGTTCTTAACCCATGCGGACCAAGACGTTCCCTGTGGTGGTTGGCCGAAGAGCGTTTCGAGCACGTCCGTGCTGTCTTTATGGAGTGGGTGCACGGGTTGATCTGCTATCGCCCCAAGGAAAGGCATAAGTAACTCGTGAGGGCGGTTGAGCATGTCGTTGAAGAGGACTTCGGCGGCTGGCTGTGGCAGCGAGTTGGAAGCAACTAAGCGCGACCAAGTCGAACACGCTACGTCATCAGAAAGGTTCGCGATGTGGTGGGCGGCCTCGCTTTGGCGGTCGGCATCGAGCCTCGGCAGTATTTCAAGCAATTTGGTCGCCGCTGCGGAAGAATTTAATCTCTCGTTCGATAGAACATCGGAAATGGGATCGGATTCCGGCACTTTGTTCGGCTGTATGGTCGGGTTTGGTGCAGGTGTGGAGGGCGGCAGAGGCGGCAAAGGATCAAGCCTCGGTTGGGGTGATTTGTTAGCCGGTTTCGTCTGGAGCGCGCGATCTTTTGTGCTGCCTTCGTCGTTTGGGGAAAGGGCAATGTAGGTCAGCAAGCCCAAAGCGGCGATAAATAATCCCAAAATCCCAAAAAGAAGCGTTTTATTCGGCATGATCAATGATGAAAAAAGTGGAGTATGCCGGAATGAGCCGGTTTTGGGAAGCTCTTGGTGAGCAAGTTGGTGGCAAAAGAACTGGGAGGGCCGATAGCCGTTTCATCATGCTGTTTTTTGCAGCGATAAAGTGCTGTGAGTTTGGCGTGGAATTTGCTTAACATGATGTTGTTTTTATGAATTTGAGCTTCAAAATCCTCGTTCGGTTCGCGGTACTTGGCGTTATTTTAGCCGCGCCCTGTCGTATTTTAGCAAATACGGTGGTGCGATGCGCGAGTAATCTCGGCGAGATCGACCTCCAGCTTTTTGATGCCGAGAAGCCGAAGACCGTTGCCAATTTTCTCTCCTATGTGAATAGCGGCGCCTTCAAGAAATCCTTTATACACCGCAGTGTGCCGGGATTCGTCGTGCAGGGTGGCGGTTTTTTTCTGGATGGAACATCACTCAAGCCTGTGCCGGCGCGAGCTCCGGTGGTCAATGAACCAGGTATTTCCAACCTGCGTGGCACTGTGGCCATGGCAAAACTGGGTGGGGACCCGAATAGTGCAACGAACCAGTGGTTCATTAGCCTCGCGAATAATTCAGCCAATCTAGACGCGCAGAATGGCGGGTTCACCGTCTTTGGCGAGGTTTTGGGCAATGGAATGAATGTCGTGGATGCGATCGCGGCTTTAAAAATTTACAATGCTACAGCCCAGATTGGAGGCGCATTCACAGACCTTCCGCTCCGCAATCCGGCTCTTACTGTCGAAAATCTCGTTCTTTTCTCTTCGGTTGTCGCGTTGCCTTCGGAGACTGTTGTTGTGAACTGTGACTTTTCGACGGGATGGAATGGATTCTCCGCTGGGTTTGCGGATTTGCCCGCGAAGTATGATCCCCTTCAATACAATCTCATCGGTGACATCCGAGCGTTGCCGGCAAATTTAGGTGGTGGCGATGCGATGTTTCTCTCGGGAGAGAATCACAGTGATGATCTCTGGATGTATGCGAAAAAAAAGATCACGGGACTCAAGCCAAATACGATTTACAAGCTCACGATGGATCTGGAGTTGGCATCGAATGTGCCAGAGGGGCTAGTTGGCGTCGGGGGATCGCCCGGCGAGGGCGTATTTGTGAAAGTGGGTGGCTCAACGATAGAACCACGCGAGGTGACTGACTCTCTAGGTTGCCTGCGAATGAACGTGGATAAAGGCCAGCAAGCCACAGGCGGTACCGCAGCAAAGATGGTTGGCAACATTGCTAAAATTGGAGATGCCACCGACCAATACGCGAGGATTTATCGTGATAACAGGAGTTCCACCCAGGAGGTCACGTCATCCGCTGACGGATCGCTCTGGGTGTTTTTCGGCACGGATTCAGGATTTGAGGCAGCAACGTCACTGTACTACACGAGACTCACGGCCATTTTTGCTCCTGATCGCTCGGCTCCCAAAAAAGACTCACCACTTAGTGGTGCATTTGTTGGGCAATTTGAGGCTGGTTCGACTCGAGGGCAAGTTGAATTGCAAGTTGCAAAAGGCAAAGCCTGGAGCGGGTCGCTGACTCTAAATGGCACAAAAAAAAGTTTACGTGGCGTTTTTGACTCAACTGGCGGATCAACAATTCCTATCAATACCACCACAGATCGTCTTCAGTTTGCGTTTGAAACAGTGGGACTCGAGGATGGCCTATGGGACGAGTCTGATGTCGCTCAGATTGCCGCGACATTGCAGTTCAACGGACAAGAAACCTCGTTCCTATGCTACCCCGCTCCGCGAACCGGAATCGATGGGCCCCTAGCGGGTAAATCTATCAATACGATATTCGCCAGCAAAGGGGATTCCGGCCAGGCCTTTGGTCATGGTTTTGCTGTCGCCAAGGCAGCTAAAGACGGGACCTTCCAATTGGCAGGTCGATTGGCGGATGGAACAGCTCTATCGGGTACGGCGCGCGCGGTGAAAGATGATGCTGGCAAATGGATTTTGCCTATAGCCTTCCCGCTGACGGCCACGAAAGGCTTTTTGTATGGCCGGGCTGACATCGAAAATTCTCCTGATCTGAACAACGCTCAATCGCATCTTGCTTCTCAGGAGCCCTTGGTCTGGATACGCCCCGCGAATAGCAAGGCCGGCTTTACTGAGAGCCTCGATGTGTTCGGCCGTGTTTGGAGTTGGACAAAAGGGACAAGCATTTTGGGGGCGGCAACAACATGTAAGATCGCGCTCGATGCCAATCGGGCTATCCTTGCTGACTCTCTGACATTGAATGGAACGTGGAGTGCTTTGAATAAACCTTCATGGAGCAATGCTCCTGTGGCGTTTGCTTTCAAGGTCGATCCAGCTACAGGGGCTATTTCAGGCAAGATCCCATTAGGCAACGCACCGAAGGCTACGACAACCTCATTTCAAGGTTTGATGGTGTACCCAGCGATCAGTGAGAATGGAAGTGGCTTCGTTGGTGGAGGATTTGTTTCTGGAAGTGAATCCTCGGGGGTAATGGAACTGCGCTCGCCGTAGAAAGGCCGAAGGGTCAGAACCTGCGAATCAGATGAACGGGGAGTGAAGGAGGCAACACTGAGATCTCAAAAAAGTCCTGAATCTTTTCGCTCAAGCCCGAAAGATGGCGCCAAGTTTTTTGCCTAGGATGAGGCTGGCGCCGGTGAGGGTGATCGCTAGAAAGATCATCGCCCAGACGCCCAAGGCACTTGAGACAATGCGACCTTCGCCCAGAAGTTGGTAAAGCTCGTAGATCGCTTTGGTGATCGGGAAATCCTGCTGTTTTTGGGCCAGGATGAGCGAGTCGCTCACTTCCAGCATCGCGAAGGAAAAAGCGAGGAGACCACCGGCGAGGAGATTGGCGGCAATGAGGGGGAGGGTGATTTTACGGAGTGTCTTGAAGGGAGGGCAACCTAGATTGTGGGCGGCTTCTTCAAGGGTAACACTGGTTTGCTGAAAGCCGGCGGCTGCGGAGCGAACCACGTAGGGGAGACGCCGCACGGAATACGCAATCACCAAGATCACGAGCGGGTCGATCGTTGGGTTAAGGGCCGCAAAAAATTGACCTTCCTGAGTCATGGCAAGGTATCCGAAAGCCAACACCAAGCCGGGAACGGCCAGTGGGAGCATCGCCATGGCGTCGAGGATTTGTCGGCCGGGCAAATGGGTTCGGGTGACAACGTAGGCGATGGCGACGCCGAGGATGAGGTCCAAAAGGGTCGCCAAGCTCGCGTATTTGAGGCTGTTTTGGATCGAGGGGAGCGTGAGGTTGTGGCCAAGGGCGGATTCGAAATGGGCCAGAGTCCAGCCATTCGGAAGGACCGAGTGATACCAGTCGCTCGAAAAGGCAACCATGACGACGCCGATGTGCGGAAGGATTGCGAGAAAGGTGATCATTAAAAATAACGAGGTGCAAAGCCATGAGACGAGCCGACCTGCCTTGCGGGGGCCACCTTGGCTGGTGGCCTTGGCCATCATGGCGTGGGAATTTCGGCCAAAGAAAAACCGACTCATACCGTAGAGAAAAAGTGTGGATGCGAGGAGGACGACGACCAGCGCGAAGGGGAAGGGGTTTCCTCCGATATCCTTGATGCCTTGAAAAATCTGAACAGATGTGACGCGGGTGAAATCAAACATCAGTGGAACGCCGAGCTCGGTGAAGGACCAGATGAAAACGATAATCCCTCCGGCGAAGACTCCTGGCATGATGAGGGGAAGGGTGATGCGCCGGAATTTGCGGAATCCCGTGCAGCCGAGATTGACGGCAGCTTCTTCCATGGCGGGATCGACATTGGCTAGGGCGGCGACGACGTTGAGATAGAGAACGGGGTAGAGATGCAGGGCGTTGAGAAGAATGATGCCCCATAGGCGTCCCTCGCCCAACCAGTCAATGGGATGGGTGGGATTCATGAGGCCGGTCGTTTCAAGGAGGGCATTAAGTGCCCCTTGCTGACCGAGGATTTGCTTAATTCCGATGGCTCCCACAAAGGGGGGCAAGATCATGGGAACGAGGACGAGTGCGGAGAGAAGGGATTTTCCGGGGAATAAAAAACGGTCGCTGAGGTAGGCTAGGGGGATGGCTATAAACGCGGCCAGCAGAGTGCTCCAGATACCCATTTGGAGGGAGTTCCAGAGACCCTCAAGATAAAGTGGGTTGCGAAAGACCTCGTTGATGTAAGCGAAAGTGAATTGTCCATCCAAACCGACGAAGGCGCCGCGAAGGGTTTCAGCGATCGGCCATACAAAAAAGAGGCCAAAAAAGACGGCGGTGAGGAAGAAGACAAACTTGGAAAGGGAATGGGACATTTTATTGGGTCTCCCGCGAAGGCGCGGAGGCGCGAAGGAAAGAAAAAAGAAGAAGAGTTTTTTGTTGGAAGAGGAAAAAGACGGAGGGGGAGGATTTTTTTCTCCTCTGTATCTCTGCGGCTTCGCGCCTTCGCGGGAAATTATTCATTCGGGGATTTTTACGCGGAGGTTAGGAGTGTAGGGATCGTCTTCAAGTCCGTTGACGATTCGTCTGATGCCGTCTTTGAGCAACGGGGAGTTAAAGTTAATAAGAAGACCCACTTTCATGTTGAGAAGGCGAAGGTTCGGAGTTGCTTGGGATCCGTTTTTGAAAGGGATTCTACGCTTTTGATTTCAATGCAGACCTTATTGTCTATGATGAGATCAGCGCGGAAGCCTTCAACGAACTTTCTTCCACGAAACGTGATGGGAACAACCTTCTGCCGTTCTACGGACATGCCTCTGAGTTTTAACTCATCCGCCAAAACAATTTCGTAAACCGACTCGAGTAACCCTGGACCGAGTTCTCTGTGTATCTCCAACGCCGCATCGACAACCTCTCCGGAGATTTCATTCTCATTCCAATCCTTCGCAGTTTCGCCTCTTTGGGGTGGGATGGAAGAGGGGGTCTCCCGCGAAGGCGCGGAGGCGCGAAGGGAAGAAGATGGGGAGGAGGGTCTGGTGGTCTGAGCGTCTGGGAGGTTTGTCATGCGATGATTATTTGGATGAGACTAAAAAAAGAGATCAAGGTAAGGGATTTTCTCCTCTGTATCTTTCGCACGTTGATGCGTTCGCTCCCGCTCATCTTACCCTTTCGGGCTCCCTGCGAGAGTCTCCCGTGCCGCTTCCCGAGCGGCCTAGGTCGCGGGAGATTCATTTCCCCTCCTTCGCCAACTTCGCGGCTTCTTGATACTGGTGGCGAAAAATATCAGATAGTTTCTTTGCGAGGCGGACTTCATCGATGCGGTTGGAGGAGGCGAGGGTTGGTTTGATGAGGCGGCGGGCGGCTTGGTAGTCCACGGCGCTGAGGTCGGTGAAGGTTTTGTAGGCGTCGCGGGGAAATCCGGCTTTTACCATTGCTTGCCATGCTTCTGTCTGTTCGTGATGAAGGTCGAGACAGGTGACGCGAATGATGAAACTTAAGGTTCGGATGAGCGGAGCAGTCCAAGCTGGGTGGTAAGTGAAAAGCTTGGCTTCCTCGTAGGGCATCACTTCTGGGTCGGAGCGGAGTGGGATGTATTCCGCTGCGTACAGTTCTTTGCGAATAGGCAATCGGCGGAGGGCGTATTTTTTGGGCCCGCCGGGCGTGCCGACTTGGAAGTTCCAGAGTTTCTGACCATCCAGTGAAAGGACGAAGGAAATGAACTCCTCGGCGACGGGGCGATGTGGAGCTCCGCGTAAGAGACCTATGGGATCGACTCCGATGGAGGACCCTCCTGCTGGCGTGAAGTATTGGAGGCGCGAGGGGGTGTTGCCGATTTTCACCGACTCGCTCTGGAAGCGTCCGTAAAAATCAATGCACATTCCGATGGCGGCATCACCGAGCGAAACGTCGAGGGGGATTTTCGGAGCCGAGTCGGTGAAGTAACGGGCGTTTGCCGAAGCGGCTTGGATGATTTGGAGTCCTTGTATCCAGCCGAGGGCGAGGATGTCGTCGTTTTGGGCTCCGGCTGCCGTGACAAGTTCCTGCATCTTTTGTTGGATCACCATTTCAAACGCTTTGGCGGCCGATCCGCTTTTGGTGGGGTCTGCAAGGGCGACTTGTTTGAAAAAAAGCGGATTTGTGAGATCGCTCCAAGAGGCTGGAATCCGTTCAATACCGAGGCGGCGGAGGGAGTCGCTATTGTAGCAGATGCCAAAAGAGGAGAGGCATGTGCCGATCCAGCGTCCAGCGGGGTCGTAGAATGTCTCGCCGGAGAATTCTTGCGGAATGGAGTCAGGCAAAAACCATTCGGGATGGGTCTTCAAAACATCGGAGGCAACGAGGCGACCGGCAGCGGCTTGCTGATCAAAGTCGTAGGCTCCGCCTCCAAAAAAAAGATCAATGCCGCAGGAGGTATTTGAATCCAAAAAGGCCCGGCGGGCAGCTTGTTCAGGAGAATCATGAGCGCCATTTGGCGCAGGTGTGATGGTGGGATTATCGAAAGAGGCCGCAACTTGCGGTGACCAAGTCTTTCCACTCGCGGTCCAGACTCTTTCAAAGGCAGCAAGGTATTCCCCAGCGAGATAACGCGAGATCTCGCTCGTTCCACCAGGCAAGCGCCATTCGATGCGAACCGAGCGTCCGGTTTTGTTTTTGTAATGCTCAGCGAAGGCGAGCGTAAACTCGTGGCGGACGGCTTCGTTGTGCGGAGAAATAATGACTAACGTGTCATCCGCTGCTGCGAGTAGATTTTGACGGGGCTTGAGCGCAAAGGGGACGGCGATCACTAGCAGAAGCATCGCGATCACGAGTGATAAACGCAGGCCGATGGAGGCGTTCTCCGTTTTCATGGGTATCAGGGACGGATCACTACAACGTCGTCGGGGGCTGCGTAGGCGTGGAACTCGTGGCCCGGCGGGCGGGCGGAGGGGCGGGGATTGAGTTCGAGAATTTTGAGGTGTTGTAGCGCCGCGGCGAAGCGGTATTGAGCGACTTCGCCGAGGTAAATGGACTCACCGATTTTCCCCACGACGGAATTGCACTCGGAGGCCTTGGAGTTGAGATCCCAGCTCTCGGGGCGGACGGAAAGAACGATGCTGTCGCCGGGGGCTGGTTTCCAATTCGGATCTGCCAATCGACCTTCAAATACACCTAGACCCGTCTCTACAAGCGCTGTGGCTCCGGTGAGCGAGCGGAGACGTCCATTGATGAAATTGGTTTCACCAATGAAATCGGCCACGGCTTTTGTGCGCGGGCGGCGGTAGACATCCTCTGGCGATCCGATCTGCGAAATGCGCCCGCTTTCTAAAATCGCCATGCGATCCGAGATCGAGAGGGCCTCCTTTTGATCATGGGTGACATAGATTGCCGTGAGTCCGAATTCCTTGCAGACGCGGCGGATCTCGGTTCGCATTTCCAAGCGCAACCGGGCATCCAGATTTGACAGCGGTTCATCAAGCAGAAGGCAGCGCGGACGCACCACAAGAGCGCGGGCAAGGGCGACACGTTGCTGTTGTCCACCCGAAAGTTGGGCGATTTTGCGATCTCCGTATTCTTCCATTTGCACGGACTCTAGGGCAGCGCGGACCCGTTGCTTGATCTCAGCGGAGGGAACACGGCGTTCCTCGAGTCCGAATGACACATTTTTTGCCACGGTCATATGTGGCCAGAGCGCGTAGCTCTGAA
>CAYRTN010000037.1:0-12545 GCA_964427235.1 uncultured Chthoniobacter sp.
CGCTTTTGTGGTGGATTTTCCGAAATCCAGATCAAAACAAAAAACTCCTCGCCGCCCTCGATACGGCCAATCTGTGGTGGTTTCTTCCGGGACTGGTCGCGATCGGTGCGGGGCTATTACTTCAGGTGGAGCGCTGGCTAATCCTCCTGAGAGTCCAAGGAATCGTGGTCTCTTTTTCCCGAGCGCTCCGCATTGTCCTCGTCGGCATGTTTTTTAACCTGTTCCTTATCGGAGCGACTGGCGGCGACATCGTCAAAATTTTCCTCATCATACGCGAGGCTCCACATAAAAAAGCTGGAGCCCTCTTGAGTGTCTTTATTGACAGGATTGTTGGACTGCTTGCGCTAGCCGCCATCTCGGCCGCAATGATCTTTTTCCACTGGGATACGCTGATATCCCATGAGTTCACTAAATGGGTCGTTGTCGCGGTCGCGATCATTCTCGGAGGTTCACTGGGCTTCATCCTCGTTGCATGGTTGGTGGATCGGTTGCATCTCACGACCCGCCTTCCTCAATGGCTTCCGGCGCGCGCCAAAATCGCCGAGGCGGCCGCCGCTTTTGCGGAATATGCGCGCTCAGGGAAATCCGTCACTAATGCATTCCTTCTCTCCATCCCCTCCCATTTCCTTTTCTTTTCTACCTTTTATTTCGGAGCTAAGGCATTCCGTTCTGATCTTGAGTTATCTAATCTTTTTTGCGTTTCACCGATTGTTTCGACCGTCACCGCTCTTCCGATCAGCGTGGGTGGTGCTGGGGTTCGCGAGACCCTGTTTATCGAAATTCTAGGCGGCCTGTATTCTACCCCTGAATCCATCGCCACCCTTATCTCCCTTTCCGGTTTTATGATGACCGTCTTCTGGAGTCTTGTTGGCGGAGCCATCTACCTTCTCTACCGCTCGTCCAATCACGATCTCCCCCACATGGCCGATATGCAGGGTGCTGTCGAAACTCTCGAACATCAGGTCGAAGCGAACGCTGCGAGCGGGCATAAATTGGACTCATGAGCGCGGGCCACGCCCTCCCAGTACCGCGTGTTTGCGCTCACTTTGCCATGAGCGCTGATGGAAAAATCAGCACAAAAAACCTGACCCCCTCGCGTTTCACTTCGCCCGCCGACAAGTCGCGACTCCACTTGATACGAGCGGCGAACGACGCGATTCTCGCAGGCCGTGGAACGGTGGAAGCCGACACCATGAGCATGGGCCTCTCCCGCCTCGACCTTCGCGAAGAACGCGTGCGCCAAGGTCTACCGCCCGAACCGCTCCGTGTTGTCATGAGCAATGAAGGGCGCTTCAATCCGGCATCCAAGATTTTTTCCTACACCTCCTCTCCCTTGATTATTCTTTCCACCTCACGGATGCCTCAAGATATCCGTGACTCCATAGCGCCGCATTGCGACCTATTGCTTTTTGACGCAACATCTGTGCCTCTTCGCAAAGCCTTGGCGATGCTCCGTCGCGACTATGGGGTCAAGCGTCTCGTCTGCGAAGGTGGCGGCCAACTCCTCCGCTCTCTCGCGCTGGAGGATCTTCTGGACGAAATTCGGCTTACGATCGCACCGGTGATTTTCGGAGGTTCTGCTGCGCCCTCGCTCACTGGGCTGCCGAGCGAACTTTTACCCGAACCGCGATTCTTCCGTTTATCAAAACACACGGTCTCTGATGGGGAATGCGCCCTTCACTATGTCCGTCGGCGGCGTAAAGACTGATTTTTGCCGTGCGCGGCTTTGTGGGCGAGCTTAGGGTTCACTCTTTATGAGCGCCGAACACGATGCCCAAGAATCGCTAAAGCAAACCACTCGATCGATTGCAGATCACGAAGGCGTGGTCAGCGTGCATCCCGTGCCTGGTAAACCCTCCATCGAAATCGAGTTCGACCCCTCTGCACTGAGTGAGGAGGATTTGCGCCGCATCGCAGAAAGTCATCCGATGGGACCGGCCTTGCAAAAACGCACTTTGCGTCTGGATGGAAAAGCCTGCGAGGCTTGCGCTATCCGCCTCGAGCGTAAAATGAAAAAGCTACCCGGCGTCCGCAAGGCGACGGCGACTTATATCGGTAAAATCCTCTGCCTCACCTTTGATGAATCTCTAGCGGACGAAAAAACGCTCATGGAGGGAATCCGTGCTACCGGAGCTAAAGTGAGCGCGTACGAACCCGCTTCCCTCGAGACAGAACAATCCCTGTGGCAGCGAGTCCGATCAGGGGCCCTCAACGAGGAGCTTTCCTGTGCCTTGGGTTTTCTTTTTCTCCTCACCTCCCTCGCTTGTGACCATTGGCTAGGCAAAGCGGCAACGACCACATGGATTCTCTACGGCGGCGCTTACTTTTTCTGTGGTCAGCAAGGCGTGCGTTCGGCTGTGGCATCGTTGCGCGGAGGTGCTCTCGACGTCGATGTGCTGATGGTGCTTGCTGCCATTGGCGCGGGCATTGTCGGCCAACCCTTCGAGGGCGCCTTGCTCTTGTTCCTTTTTTGTTTCTCGAATGTCCTTCAAAGCTACGCACTGGAACGCACCCAGCGCGCCATCCACTCCCTCCTCAAACTCCGTCCGGATAAGGCGCTCGTGAAACGCAATGGCACCACCACACTTGTCCGCGTCGAGGAACTTAATACCAGCGACATCGTTGTGCTTCGGCCCGGCGAGCATGTTCCGGTTGACGGCACCGTGATCGAAGGTTCCAGCCACGTTGATGAATCCAGCCTCACCGGCGAGTCCATGCCTGTCACCAAGAGCATCGGTAGCATCCTCTTTGCTGGTACGCTTAACCAAAGCGGGGGACTCGAGTTGACCGTAACCAAACGTGCCGAGGATTCCACCCTTGCGCGCATGGTGAAGCTCGTTGAGGAAGCGCAAGCGGAGAAATCCGGCACCCAACGCTTCCTTGAGGAAGCCGAACAATACTATGCCACGGGAGTTATCGCCTTCACGGCTCTCGTTTTTTTGATCCCCTTCTTTTTCATGGGCGACCATTTTGCAGACGCCTTTTACCGGGCTATGACAGTCATGGTCGTGGCCTCGCCATGTGCCCTTGTTATTAGCACTCCAGCAACTGTCCTCTCTGCTATCGGCGGTGCGGCACGGCGGGGTATTTTGGTAAAAGGGGGATCCCACCTCGAGCGAACAGCTCAGATCGACATCATCGCTTTTGATAAAACCGGTACCCTCACAGCAGGGAAGCCTGTCGTGACTGACATTGTGGATGCTGGGGGTTCCCACAAACCCGACGCCACACTTCCCCTCCATCTCGCGAACTTGCTCGCGGAAGCTGCTGCGCTGGAATCCAAATCCGAGCACCCGTTGGCCCACGCGATCGTAAAGAGTGCCGCCGCACGTGGTTTGATACTCCCTGAGGCGAGCGACTTCCAATCCACCACAGGAAAGGGGGCTGAAGCCACCATCACAGGCCGACGCCTCATCATCGGCAGTGAGCGTCTTTTCCGTGAGTGCAACGCATCCGGCATGGAAGGGATCTCACTCGCCTCCACACCCCTCGCCGAGCGAGGCAAGTCGTGCGTGTGGATCGGTGAGCGTCAAGGCGATCAAGTCACCGCATTGGCTGTTCTCGCCCTTGCCGATACATTGCGTCCGGAATCCCTCCTCACCATCGAAAGCCTACACCGATTGGGTGTTAAAAAAATCGTCATGCTCACGGGTGATCAAAAAGCGGTCGCCCACGCCATCGCTGAAGAAGCAGGCGTGGACGAGGTGCTCGCCGAGTTGCTGCCCGAGGGCAAAGTCGCCGCGATCCGTGAGCTCAAAAAACAGGGCCGCGTTTTAATGGTCGGGGATGGAGTGAACGATGCCCCGGCGCTTGCGTGCGCGGACATCGGAGTCGCCATGGGCGCAGCGGGAACCGATATCGCCATGGAGACGGCTGACGTGGTTTTAATGGGCGACAAACTCGAGAATATCTCGATCCTCCTAGCCATAGCTCGTCACTCTCGCCGTGTCCTTTGGCAAAATCTGGTTTTTGCGAGTTCGGTGATCCTCCTTCTTCTCGTTGCTGCTTTTGGTATACACTTACCTTTGCCGATGGGCGTCGTGGGACATGAAGGAAGCACGGTGTTGGTTTGTCTCAACGGACTGCGCCTTCTGATCTATAGACCCAAATTTTAATTGCTTACCGACGGCACGTTTTCCGTTTTTACAAATCCTATTGCTCCGGACTCATCAACGCAGCGGCCCGGCATTTGAGGCGGAAAAAGAGCGAACCATCATCGAAAGCGCGGAGGTTCTCTGGCCGACTGCGATCGAAATCCGCGAGAAACATGGCCTCCACATCGGATGCGAAGTTTTTATCCTGAATGGCGGCCGAGAGTTCGAAGTTCAACATGAATGAACGGTAGTCGAGATTGATCGAGCCCACGATGGCGACATCATTATCGGCGAGGAGGACCTTCTGGTGCATGAAGCCCGGTTGGTAGCGCCAAACCTTCACCCCTGCCTCGCGGAGCTTGGGATAGTAAGTAAAAGAAGATAACCACGGCAGTAGGTGGTCGGCCATTTTTGGCAGGATGATGCGCACATCCACCCCGCGAATTGCCGCATGGCAGATCGCATAGAACAGCGGGCTGGACGGAACAAAATACGGACTTGCGATCCAGAGTCGCTCCGTCGCGCAATGGATCGCAGAAAGATAGACGGCCGTGCAGGTGCTCCAACTCTCGGACGGACCGGTGGCGACCGGAAAAACCGACGCGGAATGTCTTGGCGTGAGCGATGGGGGACGTAGTCGATACTCGGGCACTTCACGCGTCACATAGTTCCAATCCTCTAAGAAGGTGAGTTGAAACCCTGCTACCGCGGGCCCATCGATTCGGACATGAGTGTCACGCCAGGGACCAAAGCGCCGACTATGCCCCATGTATTCGTCGCCCACATTTAGCCCACCGAGAAAGGCCACTCGGGCATCAACGATGACCAGTTTGCGATGATTACGAAAATTGATCTGAAAGCGTCGACCAAATTGGCGGTTGGTAACAAAGGCCTCGACGGCAATGCCAGCCTGTCGAAGTCGGTTCGGCCATGATACCGGAAGCGTCTTGGATCCCACTTGGTCATAAAGCACTCGGCATTTGACCCCACGCCCTGCCGCGGCAAGAAGCTTCTCAGCCAAGGTGCGCCCGAGCAGGTCATCGTGGATAATGAAAAATTGTATCCAAATCGATTCCTTCGCAGCGTCAATCTCTTCAAATATCGCTTCGAATGTGGCGTGCCCATCCACCAAAAGCCGCACATCGTTGTTACTCGTGGCTGGGAGACGCGTCAGATTTCTCGCCATTCGCTCGGGTTCCGCAAAGTCTCCGGTGAAAAGAACTCGATATCCATCGAGGTAGCGGACGATCGCATGGAGTGCTTCATCCAACGCTTTTACCCCATCTTTGCCTGCTCGCGTATAGCCTGCAAAACGTGATTCTCCAAAGACGAGAAATAGAGGAATCCCAATAAATGGGAGAAACACCAAGACACCCGCCCAAGCGAGCGCGGACTGAGGGGTTCTCGCCATCAAGATCGCCCGCATCGCAAGCAAAATGCCCACAACTTCAATGCAAATTGTCAGGATGGCGTATATGGGCGAGAGATAAGACACAGTTTAAAAGGAGCGATCCGACCGATTTGACTTGGGGGCGCTTGGCACAAAAATCACCACGCGCCTTAACGCATCATGCGCATTTTTTGGGCTCTTCGGTTAATAAATCCCTAATCGCTTCCAGCATCGTCCGAGAGTTGCATGGCTTGGCCAATACTTTATCCGCTCCGAGGGATTCGAACTGCCCGCTATTGGATGCCATGCTGATGCCGCTGGTGAGAATCACTTTTGCCAAAGGGGATATTTTTCTCAGTTGCCTGATCATATCTACGCCGCCCATGCCAGGCATCGACATATCTGTCACAACTACGGATATTTTTTCTTGGTTCGCTATGTAGGAATCCAAACCTTTCTCGCCATCCAAAGCCGTGAGCACACGATATCCAGCTCGCTCGAGCGAGCGTTGCATGACTTTGAGAACGCTCGGTTCGTCGTCCACAAGAAGCACCGTTTCGCCATTCCCCGCAAACTCCCTAAACGGGGCAACTGAGGCAGGAGCAGCGGGGGCCTCCGGCAACGCTTGGGCGGCAGGAAGGTAAATCTCGAACGTCGTTCCTCTACCCTCCACGCTCTCCAGCAAAAGAAACCCTCCATGCCCACGAACGATTCCTAGGACCGTCGCTAACCCGATGCCTGTTCCTTTTTCTGGACCTTTGGTTGTAAAAAAAGGCTCGAAGATTTTGTTCCTCACGGATTGAGGGATTCCCGACCCCGAATCACTCACGCTGATGCGGACAAATTTCCCTTTTTTTGCCGTTGAATTTTTTTGAACAAATTCCTGGTCAATATCGACATTACAGGCCTTCAAAGCCAGGAGACCGCCCCTAGGCATCGCGTCACGCGCGTTCACGCAAAGATTCAGTAAAATTTGCTTAATCTGCGTGGCATTCGCCTGAACAGGATTTACCCCACCAGCAAGATCGCTCTGGATTTGAATGGATTTGGGGAAGGCGTGCTGAACGAAACCAGCGATGTCTTCAACAATCTCGCCTAGCGAAATTTCGGTCATTCCGCCCCCACCGCCTAAGGTGAAGTTCAAAATTTGTTGAACAAACTCCGTAGCCCTCCGGATGTTTGCGTCCACAACTTGGAGCAAATCTTGGCTATCCGAATCAAGGAGCCTCCCACGTATGAGATCCATAGCCATCGCCGTGGGTTGGAGCGTATTATTAAGGTCATGCGCAATTCCGCCGGCGAGTTCCCCAATGCATTCCTGCCGCTGGGCACGCAGTCGTTCCTCCTCCATTCGTTTGGAATCGGCGGTGTCCGTATTGATGATCAGGATGGTCATTCCCTCGCTTTTTTGGACAGGCAAAAGAACCCATCGACTTTGCACCTCTATCGCTCTGCCGTCTGCTGCAGATTGCTGGAGTTTCCCAGCCCACTCGCCTTTTTGAAGCGTGATCTGCTCGGCTTGGTTTAACTTCTCTTTTTCCAAACAGAATCCGGCAGGCAATGGTCGGCCCAAAATGTCGGATGCCAAGACTCCGTAAAGGGCCTCCGCGCCAGTATTCCAAAGAATCACAAGCCCATCAGCATTCCGAATCACGATTGCCTCGGGGCTTTTTTCAAAATGAGCCGGCTCAAAGTCGCCAATGTTCTCCATTTTTACTCCGGCAACGGAAGGTGGACGGAAAAACGCGGCTTTTTCACTAAGCCCGTTGGTGTCTTCTATTCTATGGGGAGGTGATTTTGACATTCCAGTTTCTGAGCGGGTCAACCTACGCAAAACACAAAAACGCGTCAACCGAAGAGAGACTCTTGATGGGCCTTTGGCGTTTTAGAAACTTGATCCCCTTTTCCACGCGTGTAGCTTTTCTACCATGTCGGCCCGGTTGTTCATTTTGGTTGTCTTCCTGTTTGCGGGAAAAGCGTCTTCTGGCCTTGCCGAGGAATCGTCAGTGAAGACTCCCTCGGTCTCGACCGTAGAGTTCAAATCGGCGGGCGAGTTTTTTGACGCTATCGACAAGCAATTTCAGCCAAACTGGTCTCAAATCGTCCAACCTCCCGCAGCGCCGAGCTCCCCCGCGCGAGAAGCTCTTTCCTTTCAACTGGGCGTGCTTGTCACGGATGCCTTTGCGGCAATTCAAGCCAACAACGGACAAGGTGTCAAAAATACCGCTCACGAGATCACCGCCCTCACCAAAAAACTCAATCTCAATCAAGGCATCTTAGCTCGAAATAAGAGCATCAGTGACTTCGCAGATAAGGGATCGTGGAATGAACTGCAGCTTGAAATAAATGCGGCTCAAAAAGATATCATGCAAGGCATGCAGCGGCAGAATGACCGCGAACTAATTGTTTTTCTACTAGCGGGCTCCTGGATGCGCCAAATCGATATTGCTGCCGCGCTCGCCACAGCGAATCCGAAACCCGAATGGACCGCCCTTTTGGTCCAACCTTCGGCCGCTGACGAACTGCTCGCTGGTTTTGACATTCTTCCTGAATCCACTCGCAAGGGGAAACTTACCCTCATGCTTGTCCAAGGGATCCTTGCCGCTAGGGATACCATGTTAAAAACTTCGGGCGGCACACTCCCAGATTCCGCCATTAAAGAACTGGCCTCCACCATGGCCGACATCCTAAATCATATAAACGCACCCACCCCCCGTCCTTAACCCCCTATTTCCCGCCCTCACCACGAAAGGTGACAAGATGATCCTTTCTGTGGTAAATAATCTCACACTCTTAACGATATGACATCCGCCACCGCCGAGAAACTCCACAGCCCGCAGGTGCGTCAATTTTCCGTTTTCCTTCAAAACAAAGTCGGCGCCCTCCTCGAAGTCGTCCGCCTACTGGATGACAACAACATCGTCGTTCTTGCCCTGAGCATCGCGGAATCTTCCGAGTCCGCAATCGGTCGCATGATCGTCAGTGACCCGGACCGCGCGAGCGAACTTTTCAATGAGCGCGACATTCCGCATAGCGAATGCGCTTTGATGGTAGTCGAGATGGACGAAGGTGCAGGAGACCTTTCAAGAGTCCTCGCCGCTTTGCTCATGGCCGAAGTGAACATCCACTTCAGCTACCCTCTCCTTGTTCGTCCACGCGGGCGGGCTGTTCTGGCATTGCATTTGGACGACATCGAGTGCGCGTCCTCCGTCCTGCGCGGCGAGGGATTCTATCTCCTGAGCCAAGGAGACCTTTCGCGCTGATCCATGGGGCAAGACGCCACGCCGGCTCACGCCCGATCCACCCGCATTCTTTTTGGGTTAGTCTTGGGTCTGGCTCTCGGCCTGATCGCCGGCGGACTCCTTCCGGAATCCTCTCAGTCGCAGCTATCGTGGTGGATCGATCAGGTGGTGCAGCCTGCAGGTCGTGTGTTTTTGCGTATCATCTTTATGGTGGTCGTTCCGCTTATTCTTTCCGCGATCGTCCTAGGAACCATGGAAATGGGCGACCTTCGCACGCTTGGCCGCGTGGGAACGCGAACACTGCTATTAACGCTCCTTCTCTCGACATTGAGCGTGGGCATCGCTCTCGCATTGGTCAACACCCTCTCCCCTGGAACAGCTATGCCGGAGTCGAGTCGAAAGGCTCTGATTTCGACTTATGGTGGCGCCTCCCGCACCAGCATCGAGCGAGGTACACGAAGCCAACCTGTAGCCACCACGCTTCTGAACTTCATTCCGGAAAATCCCCTCGCTGAAGCGGTCAACTCGTTCAACCCTGAAAATACGGGTGGCGGGTTGATGGCCGTGATGGTCTTCAGCCTCTTTGTGGGATTTGCGATGACGGTCGCCCCGCGTGAAAAGACTCTTGTTTTGCGTGGGTTTTTTGAAGGGATGTTCGAGGTCTCGATGGTCATCATTGGATTTGCCCTCAGGCTCGCTCCGTATGGCGTAGCCTGCCTTGGCTTTGCCGTGGCGGCGCGCTTGGGATTCGATCTATTCAGAACGTTGGGATTTTATACCGGCGTGGTTTTACTGGGTCTGGCGCTACAGCAGTTCGTCGTCTATCCAGCCGTTCTGAGGTTCACCGGTCACTCCCCGATGGCGTTTTTTCGTGGGGCTAAGGAGGCGATCGTCACAGCATTCAGCACATCCTCCAGCAACGCCACCCTCCCGGTTTCGCTGCGCGTGGCAGAACAGGATCTCAAAATTCCTCCGCGCATCGCGCGATTTGTCCTCACCGTCGGTGCCAGCGCGAACCAGAATGGAACCGCCCTCTGCGAAGGAGTTACCGTTCTTTTTCTTGCCCAAGTATTCGGTGTTGAATTGTCACTCACACAACAAGTCGTTGTGGCTCTCATGTGCATTATGGCTGGCATCGGGACAGCGGGCGTCCCTGGAGGCTCACTGCCACTCGTGGTCGGCGTGCTCCTTTCCATCAATGTTCCAGCCGAGGCCATCGCTATCATTCTTGGGATCGACCGATTTTTAGACATGTGCCGCTCAGCACTGAATGTGACCGGCGATCTCGTAATCGCGACCGTGGTCTCGCCAGAATCACTTCCATCAAAGGCATGAAACGATTTCTCCTCATCGACATTAGTAACAGCTTCACAAAGGTCGCTGTGGCTCATGGCGAAAAGATCGGGCGTATTCACCGTCTGCCCACACCCACGCTTGCGGCCCAGGATCTTCAAAAAATCGCCTCTTCCAAAGTTTTTGACGGCGTCATTCTTTCTTCGGTCGTTCCCTCCAAAAACAAGGTTGTCCTAAAAACCTTCCCGCAAGCCTGCGTGATCGCTCCTCATCTCGATCTCGGTGTTGGCATCGATTACCCTGACCCCAGCGCCATTGGCGCTGATCGCTTGGCGAATGCCGCTGGCTGTGTGGCGCACTATGGCTTTCCTGCGATCGTTGTGGATTTCGGAACAGCGGTAACCTTTGATGTGATTTCCTCCGAAGGTTCCTACATCGGCGGCGTGATTGCACCTGGTCTCGGCGCAATGACAAACTATCTTCACGACCGCACCGCCCTTCTCCCGCTCATTCGGTTGAGGGAACCGCGCAGCGTCGTCGGGCGCTCCACGAAAGATGCCATGCTCTCGGGCTCCATTCACGGCTATCGCGGACTGGTCAAAAATATTCTTAAAAAAATCCAGGAGGAGAAATTTCCACTTGCCCGCCCCCACCTCATCGCGACCGGAGGGGACGCGGAACTCATCGCTTCTGGGGAGCCTTTATTTGACATTGTCGATCCTCTCCTCACGCTTCGAGGCCTTCTGGTGATTGGCCAAAAAAACTCCCTCTCCTGCAAGTCCACTGAATGCGCCTCGACAGACCGCCGCGCTCCGCGATAAAAATCTGTCATGACAAGCATGACCGGCCATGGCAGCGGCGAAGCAAAAACCAAAACCTGGACGGTCGCAGTCGAGTGCTACTCCGTCAATCGCAAAACAGCGGAAGTCGTATTCCACTCCGAGCGAGGCGCAGCTTGGCTGGAACCCTTTGTTCGCGAGCGCGTGTTGGCACGCATCTCACGCGGACGCGTGCAGGTGAATCTCATCCTGAGCCACACCAGTGGAAAATCTGGCGTTTTTTTTGACGAGCAACGCGCGGCCGCTTTTGTCAACGAAGCCCGTCGCTTACAAAAGAAACTCGGCGTCGGTGGAGAGATCACGATCTCCGACGTCCTCGCTGCCGCAGGTCTTGAAACATCCGCAAAACCCGAAGGCGAGGCGCCTCGCGACGTCGTTCTAGCCGCTCTGGATAAGGCCCTCAACGGACTCGTTGCAACCCGCAACCGAGAGGGGGCAACACTCCAAAAGGTTCTCGGTAAAAGTGTCAACCAACTCGCCAGCATCGCAAAAAAAATCACCCCTTTAGCGAATAGAGTCACCGCACAGTATCGCCAAACTCTTTGGAAACGAATCGAGCGAGCTGACCTCGGCTTGCTCGCCGAGGATCCGCGCCTCATTGCGGAAGTGGCCCTCTTTGCCGAGCGCTGCGATATCACGGAGGAGTTGGAACGCGCCGCCAGCCACATCGCTCAGTTCCACGAAAAACTCGCATCCACAGCACCAATGGGCCGCACACTCGAATTCCTCGCGCAGGAACTCGGACGTGAATTCAACACCATCGGATCTAAATCCGCCGACACACTCATCGCTCGACTTGTGATCGACGCGAAGACGGAGCTGGACAGGATCCGCGAACAACTTGCCAACATTGAATAACCTCACCATCACCCGCACAGGAATCCTCTTCGTCATCTCCGCTCCATCTGGTGCGGGCAAGACCACACTCATCAGCTCCCTGCGTCAAAAAGGGGATTTCATTTATTCCGTCTCCTGCACCACCCGCTTGCCGCGCCCGGGTGAAGTGCATGGTGAAGATTATTTTTTTATGACAGAGGAGGAATTCCGCTCGCACGTTTCGCTCGGTGATTTCCTCGAACACGCAGAAGTCCACGGTCACTTTTACGGAACACTCAAATCCAATGTGATCGCGCACCTAGAAAAAGGAGTGGATGTTTTACTCGATGTGGACACGGCTGGCGCTGAGAGTATCCGATCCTGCGGCGATCCTTTTATTCAAGCCGCTTTGGCCGATGTTTTCATTATGCCGCCCGGCCTCGAAGAGCTCTCCCGCAGGCTTTGCCGACGCGGAACCGAGACCGAAGAACAAGTCTCCACGCGCCTTCGCAACGCCTCTTCCGAAATGCAGAAATGGCGCGACTATCGCTACACGGTCATCAGCGGCTCCATGGAAGAGGACATCGAAAAATTCCGTGGCATCATGCGTGCGGAACGCTACCTGACTCGGCGACTCAACCTTTCTTTCTCATGAAAAAAACGATCATCTTGGGTGTGAGCGGCTCCATCGCTTGCTACAAAGCGGCTGACCTCACAAGCCATCTCACCCAGAGCGGCATCAATGTCCAAGTCGTCATGACCCGCCATGCCACCGAGTTTGTCGCTCCTCTGACCTTTCAGACTCTTTCGCGCAATCCTGTCACCACGGGTATTTTTGATGAAAAAGAATCATGGCATCCCGGTCACATCG
>CAYRTN010000038.1:0-12368 GCA_964427235.1 uncultured Chthoniobacter sp.
CATCTTCAATAGGAAGTTCCACACCAAGATCACCGCGCGCAACCATGATGCCATCGAAGGCATCAACGATTCCAGCTAGATTTTCAACGGCTTGCGGTTTTTCAATCTTAGCAATTACAGGAACACGAATTCCCTCTTCATCCATAATCTTATGAACATCTTTAATATCTTCTGCGCTTCTAACAAATGAGAGCGCAATAAAATCAGCTCCTGCTCGCAAGCCCCAGCGAAGATCATCAATATCTTTTTCAGATAGCGCAGGAACAGAGACTGCAACACCTGGCAAGTTAATGCCCTTATTGTTACTCACCGCACCAGGTTCAATAACCTTAGTAACAACATCATTACCCTTAACCTCAACAACTTCAACAGTTACTTTTCCATCATCAATGAGAATGCGATCTCCGGCTTTGCAATCTCCTGGTAAACCTTTGTATGTAGTACCAACGCGCTCTTTCGTTCCTTCAACATCATCAACTGTGATTGTGAAGATGTCACCACGTGCTAAATCATGTGGTCCTGCCTTAAAGCGAGCCAGGCGAATCTTTGGACCTTGCAGATCAACAAGAATGGCAACTGGGCGACCAGCAGCTTTGGCGGCGTTGCGAACAGAATCTAGACGCGCTTGGTGCTCTTCATATGAGCCATGAGAGAGATTCAACCGTGCCATATTCATACCAGCGTCAATGAGCTCCTTAACTTTTTCAGGAGATTGAACTGCCGGACCCATTGTGCACACGATCTTTGCTCTACGCATATTCCTACCTTAAACCATTAGTTGACGGGTTGTTGGTTCTATCGGTGACGGAAGCTGAGTCTCCCCAGTGAGATATCTATCAACGGCTGCTGCTGCACTTCTACCTTCTGCAATTGCCCAGACAATTAATGATTGTCCGCGCCCTGCATCTCCTGCTACGAAAATACCTTCTTCACTAGTTTCAAAATCAGCATTGCGAGCAATATTGCCGCGATCATCTAACTTAACTTCTAACTGTGAAATGAGATCAGATTGTTCAGGTCCGGTGAAACCCATTGCTAGGAATACAAAATCTGCAGGAATCTCTTTGGCAGTCCCAGGAACTGGTTCAAACTTTCCATTTTCAAACTTTGTCTCAACGATACGGATGGCACGTAGATTGCCATCAGCATCACCTAAGAACTCTTCAGTACTTACCGAGAACATACGGTTATCGTTTTCTTCATGCGCACTTGAAACACGATAAATCATTGGATACGTCGGCCAAGGCTGTGAACCTGGACGCTCATCACTTGGACGAGGCATGATTTCAAGCTGAGTAATACTTGCAGCACCTTGGCGAATGGATGTTCCCAAGCAATCTGCACCGGTATCACCGCCGCCTAAAATCACGACATGCTTTCCTGCAACATTAATTGGTGAAACTTCGATCTCACCCAAAGCTTGCTTATTACCCCAAGGCAAAAACTCCATTGCTTGGTAAATGCCCTTATATTCACGGCCAGGAATTGGTAGGTCGCGCCATTTAGTCGCACCGACTGCAAGAACAATTGCATCGTATTTCTTGCGAAGATCAGCGCCAGTTAATTCCACACCAACATCAACGCCGGCACGAAAACGCGTACCCTCTTTTTCCATCTGAGCTAAACGGCGATCAAGAATGTGTTTTTCCATTTTAAACTCTGGAATTCCATAGCGAAGAAGTCCACCAATTTTGTCTGCTCGCTCATAGACAGCAACAGTATGACCAGCACGCGTGAGCTGTTGGGCCGCAGCTAGACCTGCCGGCCCAGAGCCAATAACGGCAATAGTTTTACCGGAAATACGATCTGGAGCCAAAGGCTTAACATCCCCTGCATCAAATGCTTCTTCAATAGTGCGCAGCTCTACTTGCTTAATTGTCACAGCTTCGCGATTAATCGCAACAACACATGCCGTCTCACACGGTGCTGGGCACAAGCGGCCAGTGAATTCAGGAAAGTTATTCGTTGCATGCAAACGGTTAATGGCTTCGGTCTTATCCCCGCGCCAAATCAAATCATTCCATTCAGGAATCAGGTTTCCGAGCGGGCACCCTGAATGACAGAAAGGAATTCCACAATCCATGCAACGACCAGCTTGTTTTTGTAAGTGCTCAAAGCTTTGTGGTTCATAGACTTCGCGCCAATCTTGAATGCGAACATCAACTGGACGTCGTGTTGGAGTCTGGCGCTCAGTTGTCATAAAGCCTTTTGGATCAGCCATTTGCAGCAACCTCCATCACCAAAGCATCTACTGGTAAACCTTCACGTGTTGCACGGGCCATTGCCTCAAGTACGCGTGCGTAATCGCGTGGCATAACAAGTGAGATTCGCTTAATAGCACTATCCCAATCCTTGATTAATTCACTTGCAACAATTGAACCTGTCTCCTGGGCAAAGTCAGAAACAAGTATGCGAAGAATCTCTTTTTGATCGCCAGGAACTGCCAAAATATCAACCATCTCTGCATTTACATTTGCCGGATCTAGATCCAAAACAAAAGCTCGTCCACCAGACATACCTGCTGCAAAGTTACGACCTGTGCGACCAAGGACAACAACGGCCCCACCAGTCATGTATTCACAACCATGATCACCGATTCCTTCAACTATTGCTGTGGCACCTGAGTTTCTAACGCAGAAGCGCTCACCAACAACACCGCGAATCATGATCTGGCCAGATGTAGCGCCATAACCAATAACATTTCCAGCAATCACATTTTCATTTGAATTAAATGAAGATTTCTCATCAGGTCGAACAATGATGCGACCACCTGAAATTCCCTTGCCCACGTAGTCATTGGAATCACCGTAAAGACGAATTGTTAAACCACGTGGAATAAATGCACCCAGTGATTGACCGGCTGAGCCATGTAAAGTCACATCGATTGTGTCATCAGGTAGTCCTGCTCCCCCATGATTGCGTGTGATTTCAGCACCCAACATTGTTCCAACGGTTCTATTAACATTTCGAACAGGAAGATCAATGCGCACTAACTCCTTCTTCGTTAGTGCTGGCTGTGAAAGTGAAATCAATTGATTATCAAGTGCAGCATCTAGGCCATGATCTTGCTTTGATGTGTTGTGGAGCGGGCTGATTACATCTGGCCGTGTGAGCAATGGTGAAAGGTCAAGTCCACTTGCCTTCCAGTGATCAACTGCACGCTTGGTATCTAAGTACTCAACATGACCAACTGCTTCAAGCAGAGTTTTAAAGCCAAGGCTGGCCAAAATCTCTCGTACTTCTTCAGCAATATATTCAAAGAATGTCTCAACGAATTCAGGCTTGCCTGTAAAGCGCTTTCGCAGTTCTGGGTTCTGTGTTGCAACACCAACTGGGCATGTGTCCAAATGACACACGCGCATCATGATGCAACCAGAGACAACAAGTGGCGCAGTAGCAAAACCAAACTCTTCAGCTCCAAGGAGTGCGGCAATAACGACATCGCGGCCAGTCTTTAACTGACCATCTGTTTGAACAACGATGCGATCACGTAGATTATTGAGCAAGAGTGTCTGTTGTGTCTCTGCCAAACCAAGTTCCCATGGAGCACCTGCATGCTTAAGTGATGTAAGTGGTGATGCACCAGTTCCACCATCATGGCCGGAGATAAGAACAACATCGGCATGTGCCTTACTCACACCGGCGGCAACAGTTCCAACGCCAACTTCTGCCACAAGCTTGACGTGAACACGTGCATTCTTATTAGCGTTCTTTAAATCGTGAATGAGCTGAGCAAGATCTTCAATTGAGTAAATATCATGGTGTGGAGGTGGTGAAATTAGACCAACACCAGGGGTTGAATAGCGAACCTTTGCTACCCATGGATAGACCTTGTTACCTGGAAGTTGTCCGCCTTCACCAGGTTTTGCACCTTGCGCAATCTTGATTTGAATATCATCTGAATTAACCAAGTAATCACTTGTAACACCAAAGCGACCTGATGCAACTTGTTTAATGGCAGAGCGCTTTGAATCTCCATTAGCCATCTTGATGTAACGCTCTGGATCTTCTCCACCTTCACCCGTGTTTGATTTACCACCAAGGCGGTTCATAGCAATCGCTAAAGTCTCATGCACTTCTTGTGAAACTGAGCCATATGACATCGCCCCAGTTGAGAAGCGCTTAATAATTTCAGATGCTGGCTCTACTTCATCAATTGAAATCGCAGGACGCACGCCTTCATTGAAACCAAAGAGTCCGCGCAAAGTCATTAACCGCGTGCTTTGATCATTGACTCGGTCGGTGTAGCGCTTGAAGACGTCATAGCGCTTATTGCGAGTTGAATGCTGCAATGTAAAAACAGTCTCTGGATCAAACAAGTGTGGCTCACCCTCACGGCGCCATTGGTATTCCCCACCAATAGGCAAACGCTTAGTTCCAGGAATCGCTCCCCCTGGAGGATATGCAATGTGGTGGCGTGCAATTGTTTCTTGGGCAATAACATCTAAATTCACTCCGCCAAGGCGAGATGTTGTGCCAACAAAATACTCATCTACTAACTCTTGGCTCAAGCCAATTGCTTCAAAAACTTGAGCTCCGGTGTAAGAAGCAATGGTGCTAATGCCCATCTTTGACATTACTTTGAGAACGCCTTTACCTAGCGACTTAATTAAGTTGCGAACAGCCTTCTCAGGTGTAATTCCTGTAATTACTCCCTGCAGAACTAAATCTTCTGCAGTTTCCATTGCCAAGTAGGGATTAACTGCCGCTGCGCCATAACCAATCAAAAGTGCAACATGGTGCACTTCTCGCACATCGCCAGCTTCAATAACAAGACCCACTTTGGTACGAGTCTTCTCTCGAATTAAATGATGGTGAACAGCAGATGTTAATAGAAGAGATGGAATAGGTGCTTCTTCAGCATCTGCATCACGATCAGAGAGAACAATGATGCGTGCCCCATCGGAAATCGCCTGTGAAACTTCTGCCTTAATCTCTTCCAAACGCTCACGAAGTGAATCGCCACCATCTGCAACAAAGAACAAACCACGAATCACATGTGTAGCTAAGCCTGGGTAATCTCCATCAGCGTTAACGTGAATAATCTTTGCTAACTCATCATTATCGATCACTGGAAATGCCAATGAGATTTGGCGACAACTACTTGGGCCTGGATCCAATAAATTGTGTTCTGGACCCATAGACGTTCCAAGGCTTGTAACTAACTCTTCGCGAATTGCATCAAGCGGCGGATTAGTAACCTGTGCAAAAAGCTGAGAGAAATAATCAAAGATTAATCGCGGCTTATTTGAAAGTGCTGCAATAGGAGTGTCTGTTCCCATTGATCCGAGAGCTTCTATTCCATTTTTTGCCATCGGCGTAATAAGAATGCGAACTTCTTCTTCGGTATAACCAAAGGCACGCTGGCGGCGCAATACTGATGAGTGAGGATAAATAATGTGCTCGCGGGAGGGAAGGTCACTTAACTTAACCATTCCCGCATGAATCCAATCTCCATAGGGAGATGAGTCAGCTAATTGATCTTTAATTTCAGCATCTTCAATAATTCTTCCAGCTTCGATATCTACTAAGAACATCTTGCCTGGCTGCAGGCGACCCTTTCGTGCAATGTTTTCTGCAGGAATATCCAGAACACCAACTTCAGATGCAAGTACTACAAGTCCATCCTTAGTTACCCAGAAGCGAGAAGGACGCAAACCATTTCGATCAAGTACTGCGCCAACTTGATGTCCATCAGTAAATGTCACACATGCAGGTCCATCCCATGGCTCCATCAGTGATGCATGGAATGCATAGAAATCACGGCGATTTTGCGGCATCGTTTCATGATTTTCCCACGCTTCAGGAATCATCATTAAAACTGCATGTGGCAATGAACGACCACCTAAATAAAGAAGCTCTAGCACTTCATCAAAAGAAGCCGAATCGCTGCCTGACATTTCAACGATTGGGAACAAACGCTTGAGATCTCCAGGAATCAAATCACTTTCAAGTAAAGACTCACGAGCACGCATCCAGTTTCGGTTTCCCTTAACAGTGTTAATTTCACCGTTGTGAGCTATGAAGCGGTAAGGGTGTGCAAGTGGCCAAGAAGGAAAAGTATTTGTTGAAAAACGTGAGTGCACAAGTGCTAGTGGTGAGATAACACGCTCATCAGAGAGATCAGGAAAAAACTCTTCTAACTGTCCAGTTGTAAGCATGCCCTTATAAACAATTGTTTGGGATGAGAGTGAAGGGAAATAGACTTTCAATCCATGTTCAGCACGCTTGCGCAAACAGAAAGCCATTCGATCTAGAACTAAGCCAGATTCCCCGTTTACACCTGCAATGAAGATCTGCTGAAAATTAGGCATAACAGAAAGGGCAGTTTTACCCAGTGAGCTTGAATTAATAGGTAGCTCGCGCCAACCTAAAATCTTTAACCCTTCTTCTGCCGCAATCTTTTCTATCGCAGCTTTAACATCAACGCCCTGCTCAACAAATGCAATACCTGATGCATAGGAGCCAGCTGCTGGTAAATCAAAAGTAGTTACATCCTGATAAAACTTATCTGGAATACGAATAAGGATTCCTGCACCATCACCGCTATCTGGTTCTGCTCCAGATGCACCGCGGTGTTCTAAGTTACGAAGAGCGGTGAGTGCTTTTTCAACAATTTCATGTGTTGCTACTTTATTAAGCGTTGCCACCATTGCCACACCGCAGGCATCATGTTCTTGCGCAGGGTCATAGAGACCTTGTGCATGCGGGTAATTGGAAGGCAAAGCCACGGCGTCAGAGCTCCTGTTGTCGAAAATGATGTGAGGGACAACCTTGGCCCTGTGGTGCTGGTAAAGAGTATCAACAACTGAGCAGATTTCTACAGCAGTTAAATCCCAGAGATATGGGCAATCCTTCCAATACCTGCGGTGATGAGCATGCCCAGGCATCCTCCAATAATCACTCGAAGGGTTGGTACCAACACCTTTGAGCCTGCAGTCCTTGCACTAAGAATGCCCGTGATAACTAAGCCCATCACTGTGAAGGCAACAATGCTCCAGGCCTTAGCGCCAAGGGTTGGTGCAAATGCACCAAGGAATGGGATGAATCCACCTGCTGTAAAACTTAAGGCGGAAGCTATTGCTGCTTGAACAGGTCGGGCCTTGGTGTGAGGATGTTGACCCAACTCATCACGCAAGTGCGCAGCAAGTGGATCTTTCTTATGCATCTCTTGTGCAACAGTTAAAGCAAGTTCAGGTGAAAGACCACGCTCAATATAAATGTGTTGTAGTTCAACAAGTTCACCTTCTGGATCTGTAGCAAGGTGTTCAATTTCTAATAGACGATCTGATTCTTCAACATCGTTTTGAGAACGCACTGATACATACTCACCAACAGCCATAGACATTGCACCGGCTGAAATTCCGGCTAAACCAGCTGTTAGTAGAAAATCTGTTTTACCTGCTGCTGCAACACCAATCATTAAAGATGCGGTAGATACCAATCCATCGTTTGCACCAAGAACTGCAGCGCGCAACCAACCAGCACGATGCGTGCGGTGGTGAAGATTGCGCTGATATACATCTTCTAGTGCCATGGGTCTGAGCCTACCTGAAAGCTATTGCCCTTTGCGAGATTGTGCGCGAAGTGTCAGTGCCCCGGCTAGTGCAACCAGCACGCTCACCCAAATATTGACGCGAAATCCAGCAATTGTGTTAGCAGAATCAATTCGGATCGATTCAATTGCCAAGCGTCCTATTGAATACACCATTACATATATGGAGAAGACCTGGCCGGGTGCAAGGTGCTTACCAAATTTAATCAATGCAAAAGCTAAAGCAGCACACCACAATGCCTCATAGAGAAAAGTCGGGTGAAATGTTTCAAATGCTGCATAGCCTGATGGTCGATATTGCACGGGGACTTCTAGGGCCCAAGGTGCATTTAATGGTTTGCCAAATAATTCGACGTTAAACCAATTTCCAAATCTGCCAATAGCTTGTGCAAACAAAATCCCTGGTGCCAGCGCATCCAAAAAATGTGCAAAATTTGGCAACTCCATGCGCTTAGCTAATTGGCGATATCGAAGCCAAGCACCCACAGCACCAAGAGAGATTGCGCCCCAAATACCCAAGCCACCCTCCCAGATTTTGAGAGCATCAACTGGGTTTCCTCCAGAACCAAAGTAAGCATTAGGAGAAGTGATCACGTGGTAAATACGTCCACCAATAATTCCAGCAGGAACAGCCGTGATTGCAACTTCTGAAACTACAGATTTAGCTTCTGGTGCTTTTGCACGAAAGCGCTTATCTCCTAACCAAATAGCAATTGCGATTCCAGCAATTATGCATAAGGCGTAGAGATGAAAAGTGAGTGGGCCCAACTCCAACGATGAAACTGTTGGTGATGGAATTGAGCGAATCAAGGCTTAGCTTGCTTCGAACGCAGCTGCGAACTCACTTGGAAGGAATGCATTGTTCTGGCGCTCCCACTTTTTGCCGTTAAAGAACACGGTTGGAGTTCCTTGAACGTTGTATTTGGCCATAGATTCATAGGCAGCTTTTACCTTATCGAGCTTTGAACCCTTGGTCACGCAATCACTAAAGCTCTGCGTTGTAAGACCCGCGTAACTACCAATTTTGATTAGGTTTTCGGTTGAATAGAACCCTGAATTTTCAAGTACTGGCTGCACCAAATACATAGCCTTATGGAAATCTAGATAGCGACCTTCATCAGCTGCGCAGTAAGCAGCATTAGCAGCGGCAACAGATTCATTACCAAGGAATGAGACAACGTGATAAACAACGTTAGCTTTCTTGGTGCGCACTAATTCATCGATGAACTCACCGTTGGCCTGTTCAAAAGTTTTACAGACTGGGCACTGTGGATCTTCCCAAATATCGACAGTCTTTGCTGCTCCGTTATTGAATGTAATTCCCGCACCATTTGCTTCATCAACAGTTGAAACTACTGTTGGACCAGGTTTAAAATCGTTCAAGATTGCAAATGACTCATTGGCTTTAGATTTTTCGCCAACAACGCTGAAGATAGCCCCTGACGCAACAACTAGGGTGACCATTCCAATAACTAACCACCGTGTGAATTTATCTCCGCCAGATGATTTAGTTGCCTTAGCCTGCTTTGCCATTACTGCTCCTCGTTATTTTGAAGTGGTTTTTCAATGCTCAATCGTCCGTATGGGAAAAAGTATAGATAAGCCCCACTTAAAGCCAAACCTAAATCGCGCAAAATTTCCATGAGATATGCCCTATGCGCCTCGGCAGCTTTACTTGGATCTACTTCGCCTCCCCCACCAAAACATCCACAATCAATGAGGATGCCACGGGCCCAAACCGAGATGATTGCTGCGATAAAGATAATCATGACGCCTGTTCCGATAACTGCAGCAAATCGAGTGGACAGGCCAATAATTAACAGGATTCCGATTGCGATCTCTAACCATGGCAATGCATAGCCAATCAGATGAGCAAGATTTGTAGGCAAGATTTTATAAGCCGCAACTGCACCTGCTGACTCAGAAGGTTTGAAGGCTTTTAATCCTCCTGCTACTAACAACACTCCACCTAGAAGAAGGCGACAAATCAAAGTAATAAAAGGTTGGTACTTCATATGCAAATTACTCATCGACCTTCTCGCACTCCTAACGCCAACTCTTTTGCTAATGCTGAAATCGCATCTAATCCCTCTTGCTCTGATTTAGCATTTAAAAGCAGTTTAATGAAAGCTGATCCAACGATGACACCATCTGCATAGGCTGCAACTTGCTTTGCCTGCTCACGCGTTGAAACTCCTAAACCAACAGACACAGGAAGCTTTGTTGTGTTTTTCACCCTTGCAACTAGCGCACTTGCATCAACTGAAACATTAGTTCTAGCGCCAGTCACACCCATGACAGAGGCGGCATAGACAAAACCGCCAGTCTTGGCAGTCACTTTGGCCAAGCGATCATCTGAAGTACTTGGTGCAACGACATAAATTGGATTAATCCCTGAGTTATCAACGGCCTCTAACCAACGCCCGGATTCTTCAATTGTTAGATCCGGAGTAATAACCCCAGAGCCACCGTTATCTGCAATGGACTGTGCAAACTCTTTCACACCATATTTTTCGATGGGATTCCAATACGTCATGACAACTGATGCAACACCGGTATCACTTGCCACCTTCAGAGCAGAGAAAACATCTGCAGCATTCGTCCCACCTTTAAGGGAAATCTCTGCAGCTTCTTGAATTGTTGGACCATCCATAATCGGATCACTGTATGGATAGCCGATTTCAATTGCATCAACGCCCGCCTCTGCCAACGCACGAATCGCTTTTTCGCACCCTGATTTAGAAGGAAAACCTGCTGGAATATATGCAATGAGTGCAGCTCTATTTTCTGAACGAGTTTTTTCAAAAACTAGATCTAAAGCTGTGCTCACAATGGAATTCCAAAGTAATCTGCCGCAGTCTGAACATCTTTATCTCCACGTCCAGAAAGGTTAATAAGGAGAGTCGCATCAGGACCTAACTCATTTCCTAGTACCAGCGCACCAGCTAAAGCATGAGCAGTTTCAATCGCTGGGATTATTCCCTCTGTTCTAGAAAAGAGAGAAAACGCGGCCATAGCTGCATCATCATTAACTGCGCGATATTCGGCGCGACCAATGTCATGTAGGTAGGCGTGCTCTGGGCCAACACCTGGATAATCTAAACCGGCAGAGATTGAATGGGATTCAATCGTCTGTCCGTTTTCATCTTGCAAAACATAAGAACGAGTTCCGTGCAATACACCCTCTGAACCACCGCTAATTGTTGCTGCATGGCGACCAGTTTCAATTCCATCCCCGCCGGCTTCCAAACCAATCAAACGTACTCCCGCATCAGGAATAAATGCATGGAAAATTCCGATTGCATTAGATCCTCCCCCAACGCATGCAAGAACAGCATCAGGTAATTTGCCGGTCAAGGCTAGGACTTGTTCACGGGCTTCCTCGCCAATTATTTTATGGAAATCGCGCACCATCGTTGGAAATGGGTGTGGTCCTGCAACTGTGCCCAACATGTAATGTGTTGTTGCAACATTTGTCACCCAATCGCGCATCGCTTCATTAATAGCATCTTTAAGAGTGCGAGATCCTGAAGTTACTGGAACAACTTCAGCCCCTAATAACTTCATTCGCGCAACATTGAGTGCTTGGCGGCGTGTGTCTTCTTCGCCCATGTAAACAACACATTCAAGTCCCATGAGCGCTGCAGCAGTTGCTGAGGCAACACCATGTTGTCCTGCGCCAGTTTCAGCGATGATGCGCTTCTTACCCATCTTCTTGGTAAGTAATGCTTGACCTAAAACATTATTAATCTTGTGGCTACCCGTGTGGTTGAGATCTTCTCGCTTGAGCAGAATTCGTGCACCACCTGCATGTTCAGAAAATCTCTTAGCTTCTGTGATGATGCTTGGACGTCCTGTGTATGTGCGATGAAGCTCAGCCAGCTCAGCTTGGAAAACTGGATCTATTTTTGCCGCGTTATGCGCTGCCTCTAGCTCATCAAGAGCTCCAATAAGTGCTTCGGGCACAAAGCGCCCACCATATTGACCAAAGTGGCCAAGGACATCACCTAATTGGATTGTCATGAATTAATCCTATCCGTGCCTAGAAGTTCGCGCATTGCCAACTCTGGATTGGCTGCGCGCACCAATGCCTCACCCACCAGAATCGCCGTCGCCCCATTGTTTTGTGCAAATTCGACTTCAGAGCGCTTAGAGATTCCAGATTCTGCGACGCGCACCACATCTTTTGGGATGAGAGGCAAAAGCTGCGCAAATGCACTCGCATCAACATCTAGAGTCTTTAAGTTGCGGGAGTTAACACCAACAATGCGTGGTGAGATCTCTAACGCTCTCTCCAGCTCATCATGTGTATGCACTTCAACAAGTGCTCGCATGTGCAAACCCTCTGCTAATTGATGAAAATCGTTGAGTTGAGACTTACTCAATGCAGCAACAATAAGAAGCACAACATCGGCACCATGGGCGCGTGCTTCAAAGAATTGATATTCATCAACCATAAAATCTTTACGCAGTATAGGAATATTCACTCGCGAACGAACCGCATCTAAGTCATCAAGTGAACCACCAAAGCGTCGTCTCTCAGTCAACACACTAATCACGCTGGCTCCAGCGCTTTCATACTGCTCAGCCAAACTTGCAGGATCAGCAATTGTCGCAAGTTCTCCTTTACTCGGCGAAGAGCGCTTAACTTCAGCAATCACTGAGAGTTCGTTTTGAAGTAGCTTTTCTAAAGGATCGCGCACCGGTGCCGCAGTATCCATCGCCTCTTGTAATTGCGCTAAAGGTTTTCTACGAGCCGCTAAATCTTCCCGAACGCCTTCAATAATCGAATCCAGGACGCTCATTTTTTATC
>CAYRTN010000039.1:0-9717 GCA_964427235.1 uncultured Chthoniobacter sp.
GCGAGTTCGCCGACTTGGAAGCCTCCGGCGGCGAGGGCGCGCAGAAACGAATCGTCGGATTTCTTGTTGTGGTAGGTGCGAATCGCCCCGTAGAAAATTTTAGTCGGGCACTCGCAACCTAGGCGGTATCGGGATTTGGTGAGTAATGGCATAGGGATTGTATGTGTATTTTTTACTGGGCTTTATCAACGAAAAGAAGGCGAATTTTTTTCATGAAAGTCTCGAGTTTCAAATCAGAAATTCTGCCGTAGTTGTGCCGGGCGCCACTCGGCAAGATTTCACAGAACATGGCAATAGGTCCGCTACCAAATAAATTCTGGGCACTTTCGCAGGTTAAAAAGCGTGTTGGTTCGCCTTTGGTGGAGAGAAAAATATAGTGGCACTCCGTCGGATTCTGGGGTGGAGAAAAGACAAGCAAAATACCTTGATCCTCAGGACAAAGGGTAACGGTGACTGCCACATTGCCAGCGACACGAGTCGCTAGGAATCGATGCAGCGAATCCTCTCTTCCAGACATGAGGTCAGCAACAAAGTTGCCTTTTGTATTAAAGACCAGGCGACGGAGAATTTGATGTTGGAACTCGGCAAGGGTGTAAGTGCTCATAGGGGGGTAATTATAAACATTGGGTGTCGCAACTGCGTAGACAGGGTAACAAATATTTTGGGCCCCCTCCCCTGTTCAACAAAAACAAACTTTCTTAGGGGGTGTATACGGGAATGCGACCCCATGATGTTATAATCACTCAAAATTATAAAAAACATTCCTCCAAAAATCGCGTTAGAATGAACCGACCCGGACTTTTCATTGAAAGCTATCTCGAGCGATCATTCTAACGCATACCGCACAATTTTGAAACCCAAACTACCACCGCAGCAGCGACCTGCCAGAGACTCTCGACTACAGCACGATGGCCATGATCACAAACAAAGTGGTCGCAAGTCTCCACTTACTCTCTGATGGTTAATACTATATAGAGTCCGCGTGAAATTTTTAAAAAAACACTTTACAATTCATATTGATTGCTTATTGTTTGTAGGATGAACGGGGCGCTCGTTATAGAAAAAAAGTGCGTGGGTGTATCTGCTGATGCAACAGGCACCAAGTATAATGAAACCCAAATCCATTCGAAGACGTGGCCGCCGAGGGCCAATGCGTAGCTTAACATCAACAAAACCAGACAACAACAACACAAACATGAAAAAAATACCCGTAGGCCGCAAGATTCGCATCATCAGCAACTCCAACGATCACAACTACACGATCGGCGGAGTCTATACGATCACCCACATTGACGATGGGGACGGAACACTGAAGGCGGAGGATATGAATGGAGTCGCTGGCAACTGGATCCGTTGGTGTGATGTAGCTCCGACCGGAACAGTGGGTTGGGACTTCATCAAAAAAGTGCTCCCAGCGGACGTGGTCGAGTTTTTAAGCGAATTCGATGGGATTCAGAATCTGGAACTCAGCAGCGACGCAAAGGATGCGATCCTACTCAGCTTGCCCGATCTGCATGAGCGCATTTTGAAAGAGGCAGCTAAGGCGATGAGAAACGCAAAACTCGATAAGAGCTCCCCTGAGGTGGGCAACGATACTGATGACATTTTTGGCTAAGCCATGTTCCCCAGAACGAAGTCATCCGCCGCTAATGAAATCAAAAACAGGAAACTAAGAACTCGTTAATATGACAATTGAACCAATTGAAAAAGGACTTATCGGTCCAGGATCGCGTCTCTGCTTGAGTGGACTCAATGCGGCAGCAACAGCAAATGTGCGGCAAATCCTCATCGAACTCGGTGCGGAAGGGACCTCCTTTCGGTCAGGCGCTGATGGCATCATATTACCCGATACGGCCTCAGATTCAGAGCGTGCTGAAGCCCTTTCGCAAGGTTATGCCGTATTTAGCGTTTCCGAGCTAACGCGCCTTGCAAGGGGAACCGAAGAGGAGCGTCCTGCGCTTGAAATTGGTGAGAAAACCCTCCGCATTCTCGATATCGAGATCCCCATGGGGGGCGGTCCCGCATTAAACACCGATCGCTTCCTGCACCTCTGCCTCGATCGTCTCTTCCTCACCACGGCCCGCAAAGCAGCAATGGCTGTGCGTCATGGGATCCCATGCATGCTCGAAGGCGAAACCGCAACGGCAAAAACCACCGCCATTCTCTGGCTTGCTGAGATGGCCCGCCAGCACGCAGTGCGAGTGAATCTCAGTGGTCACACCGATACGGGCGAACTCGTCGGTCGTTTCGTTCCATCAACAAAAACGGGCGCGAGCCGCCCCGCATGGGAATTTGCGGAAGGTTACATTCCTCGTGCGCTACGCGAGGGTTGGTGGGTGATCTTGGATGAAGTGAACTTGGCGGAGCCACAAGTACTGGAGCGCCTCAATCCAGTCCTCGAGCTGCCCCCAACGCTCGTGCTTACAGAATTTGATGGGCGACGCTTTGGCTCTGGAGGAGATGTGGCGATCTCGGAAAAGTTCCGCATCTTTGGAACCATGAACCCGTCGGAGTACGCCGGGCGCGCAACCTTGTCGCCAGCATTCCGTGATCGATGGGGTATCTGGGGACACATTTCCAAACCCTCCGAACCCGAACTCCTCGATATGTTGAAGTGCCTCGTTACTGGGGAGAGTCCTTCATTCATTTGGGAGGGCGTCCGTTGGGTGCCGCCCTCCTCCGAACCGATCTACCCTGCCCTCTCCAACTTCCCGGATTTGGATTCGACTCTCAAATCCATCTCTTCCTTCCATGCTCGGATTTCAGGTGCGGCTGGCGACAACGAAGCCCCGGCGTCAATCGGACGTGTTCGCCGTGAGCGCTATGTCTTCACTCGTCGCACTCTTCTCAATGCCATGCGCCTTATCAACGAAAACGCGAGCGGAGCATCCCGTCTGCGCGGAGTCGCTGCCCGCGTGATGGCGGAGATCTATATCCAGCGACTCTCAGACCCCGCCGACCGCGCAGCGGCTCTAGCTCTCCTTCGCGCGACAGGCATGGCATAAAATATGATCAAATCCCACAACCGCACATTCCTTCTCCGCGAACTCCAGGCCCTTGCCTCACAAGTCACAGGCGAAGACGTATGCCTTATCGAAGGCGATGCCGGCGCAAACTGGAGTTGGAATTGGGTCGATCGCGTCATCACGGTGGCTCCGGAGTACCTCACAGAAAAATCAGCCGACGTATGTCGCGCCATTCTCCTGCATGAGAGTGCGCATTGTGCTATCACGCGCATTCAGCATCTGCTGCTTCCTGAACGTCGAAACCTCTACCAAGACCTTCTCAACGTGCTCGAAGATCTTCGTATCGAGTCATGGCTTTGCGAGACTTTTCCAGGTTGTGCGCCATGGCTTCACTCCGCAAACGATCTGATCTTTCGTCATATTTCCACCTTGCCTTGGTCGGCGAACTATCAAATCCAGTTCCTGCGTGGACTTTTGGAAACAGCCCACTGCGGAAAAATACCCAAAGGCGTCGCTCCAGTCGTCCTTACTGCGCTCGAAGAGACTAGCGAGGCGGTGACTGCGCAGACAGCTTGCCATCCCTCGATCGAACGTGGACGCCAATCAGCACTAGCTACCCTCAATGCCCAGCAACGCATGCTCATGATTTTTGATGAAAAAATCCGCCCCGTGTGGGAGCGATTGGTAGCCCTTGACGAAAGCGAAGGTCGCCAACGCATCACGACTCTCGGCCCAAAGAGCATTCTGAGCGGGAATGGCCCCAAAAATAAGACCGTCGCTCGTACTAAAAAATCAAATCGAAGCAACTCGGAGAGCGAAACAAGTGAGATCGAAACACTGCAACGCAGTTATCTCGTGCGCCAGCGCACGCTCTCTCGAATTATCGACTCCCTCGCCAATGAGTTCATTGAGCTCTTCGAAACGAACTCACGCCAGAAGCTCATACTCCATCAACGTAGTGGAGAATCGATCCATATCCGTACAGCTATGCAAGCGGAAGCAGACCCCCGTCTTCACGACAAGATCTGGTCCCGCCGTCTTCGCCACAAGCGCTTCGACCCCCTAGTCGTCTTGGCTCTCGATCTCTCTGGGTCCATGAGGGGTGATAACTTTGATGCGGCATTCGACGGAGTCGTTCTTCTTTCCGAAGTGTGCCTGCGCTCAGGATTGCCTCTCGCGATGTGGACTTTCAATAGTCAAGCGCACCAGATTCTGAAACCACAGAGCCAGTGTGACTCTCCATCTCGCCGTCAAAGGATTGATAAGCTGCGTTCGGAATGCAAAGGGAACACGGTAATGGAATTGGCTCTCTCCCGCATCCACTCGAGCCCAGAGCTCAACCAATTTGAGAACCCGATCGTCTTTGTGATCAGCGATGGGAAGCCGGATAACGAATCTTCCACCGCAGCCGAAATCAACAGATTTGAGGCTGATCAAATTCCGCTCATCGGTGTTGGCATCGGCCCAGATACCGAAGAAATGGCGTCACTCTTCAAAAACTCGGTTGTGAATGTGAATGTCGCCGCAGTCGCTTCGACACTCTGCAGCGCAGTACGCAAGGCACTCTACGAGCACATTACTCCAGCAGGTCCCAATCCTCACCTTCGCGCAGCCTAAAAACCAACAACACAATTATGCACCTCAACCTCGCCGAAAAAAACCCATCCCGCTTGTTGAATTCACTTCAGTCTGCCTTTGAAGATGAGCCTGACGAGATCACCATTGAACTTATCGGACCTGGCGTGCTCTATCACGATACGGCTCTCATGTTGCATGAGGAAATGAAGAGTCACGCCGGCGTCACGCGCGTCCACGTGAGAGCCCGGACCTGCCTTATTGACGGAGCTGTCCTGCTCTGGCTTGCGGCAGACACACGCTCCATGCGCGATGACACCTGGATCCAAGTTAATGAGGTTCCTGATGACCTCGATTTTACGGTTAACAAAGATTATCCACACGCCATTTGCACGAGCGATGAGGCCCCTTCCAAGACCGATTTTCGGACGATATTGAAATACATTAATCAATACCTCCCTGTGAACGAGATCGCTGGGTTCCGCTTGTTTGCGCCCGACATACAAGAATTTGGACTTCTCGAAGATTGCGAGGATTCTCTGACCCCTTACTTCTTCCCAGACACAGAAGAACCACTTCCCCCCACTCCTCAAGATCGTCCCATTCGAAATAGTAACTCGAAAATCTAACTCGATAGGATCCGTTTTTTAATATCGCAATGAACCCTGCTGACCCATCCACTCCGCCCGAGGAATTACAAATTCTGGCGCGTGCCAAAAAGGTTTCCATTCAACGCGCCGTCGCTGAAAATCCGAACGCTCCGGAAACACTTCTCAACACGCTTTGGGAAAAACATCCCGCCTGCATGCTCGCAAATCCGATCCTGGATTTCTGGGAAATCACCGAACCTGGATCTTTGCTGCGGCACGTCACTCCCCCAGCACTGCTCGCTTTATACAACCACCTTGGGAAATCTGGCATCGAATTGCCCACCCACATATTCACGTCGGATTCACTCAAAAAAACTCTCGAGAGGGCCTTTAGTCGATCGGATGATCGTATTTTCCTACACGCTCCATTTGATCCAAACGCAAAAAACCGACTCATTTTCCTGAAAGCCGCCCTCAGGCAGAGCTACTTTGATTTATTCTTGGAGCACGCGCCTGACAGGGCTTGGAGCGCTTTAGCGAATGACCACGATCCGGAAGTTCGCCTGCACTTCGCTCAACTTCTCAGTATCACGCCGTCGAATACCAACTCCCCTCGCCCCGCTTTTACGGAGGCCGTCAGGACGCTCGCCAACCTTGAGGACATTGACATCCATCAGCATCTTGCCCGTTCACCGATTATCCCTCCCGATGTTATCGACCGCATCTCACGAGTCGCCGATTCGTTTGTGAAGACCTCACTCTCCGGATGCTTGTTTGCCACAGAGGAAACCCTCCAACTTCTCTGCCGAGATGAAGACGAGGTCATTCGCCGTGCCTTCGCAAAAAACTCTACCCTCAACGCAGCTCATCAAATCCTTGTTAAGGACACCTCCCTCCAAGTGCGCTCTATGCTGGCACAAAATTGGGGAGTCAAACTCCCCATCCTTTCTCAATTTGACATCAAAGACCACCTGAGTGTCCTCAAGAATGTGTTCAAGAATCCCCGTGCCAACGAGAAGCTCCGTAGCCGGATTTTCACTGAAGGTCATCCCGATGTGAGGTATGTTCTCGCCGAGCAAGGGACGCCTCTCAAATCGCGATTCTTCATCGCACATAAGAGTCTCATCCCTCTGCATGTGAGAAGACAGATGCATAGTCGCACAGGTCTTCCTGCTGAGATTGTCGCTGAATTAGCAACCGATCCCGACCGTCAAGTCCGACTCTCTATAGCGAAACGTCTTACTGGCCAATATGGATGGCGTACGACGAAGGCCAATCTGGCCCTGCTCGGTGGGTTCATCAGCGACCCAGATTCCGAGATTCGTCTGTCCGTATGTACCGACTCCAGGCTCACATCCTCACAGATTGCCTCTCTCACGCAGGATGAGGTTGTCGAAGTCAAAGAAATGGTCACTTCGAACATTCTTCAGAGGCTCAAAGCCTATCGTAACTCCAGGCAACCGCATTACTATCGCAACCTGTACGAAAAAACCGCACACCTGCTACTGGCGCGCGCAAAGGATCCAGAATCCCGCGTTCGACAAGCGATAGCTCGTTCTAAAGAGGCTCCTCCAGAAGCACTCGGCATCCTGTTTGATGATCCTGTTCCCGCCATCTCTAGTGCTGTTCGGAGCACCACCCAATTTCCATTTGGCGCCATTCTAGATCTTGAAAAAGCTGCCCTTTCTTCTGAATTAAAGGGACCATTTCGCCAAGGGGATAGCTCACCAACGTCCATAGCCATCCACTATTTTGCCCATTGCAAAAATCCGTTTCTGCGTCACATCGCAGCTCACTATTCCCGCACGACGTTAAGCGACCTTCGAGCCTTAGCCAATGACCCCCACCCCGTCGTTCGCGAAGCAGCCATAGCAAAACTTGCCATGCGTGAATCCAAAAGGACTTCCCCTCTTCAATACACAACTCAACCCGCCTAGCTAACACCACCTTTTACCCATTCGATGACATCTCCCAAATTCAACCACCCAGATTCGTATAATCAAACGATGGATTCCTCCGCCGCTAGCTTCTCCGTTCCGTCAGTTGCCAAAAAAACAAAAACCATCCGCCCCTCAAAAGTCGATTTCACATGCGATCTCTCCTCAGTGCCCATGTTTTCGACAAACTTCTGCGCGGCTGCGCCGATTCCAGTCATTGCTGCCTACGGATCAGAACATGTCCATCGCTATGTTATTCGAAGCAAAAACTGGGACTTTCAACGGATCGTTGACGATAACGGCAAGTACATTTGTCGTTCAGACAGTAGCGCTGAGACAGGAGGCCCCCAGTGGCGAGACCTGATCCTTGCAAAGGAAAATAACGTATTCCTTCATATCGAAGGCGTGGACTTATCGGTTTACGCGCCCGAGATGGCCCTCGCCAAGGATGTGGCAACACAATTTTGTTTTAAGTATGCCATGCCGGAAAAAGAGGATACGGGGTGTTATCATCTTCTCACTTTTGGAAGTGATGGAATCAACACCGAAAGTGTTCCTCTCGAGAATCGCAATCCACTTAATGAAGACCATCTCGATTTATTCTATGGGGATGGTTTTTCTAAGAAGAACGAGACCTTCATTGAATTCATGCAGAAGGAGCGCTCCGGTTTGAGTATATTCGAAGGCACTCCTGGCACGGGAAAGACCTCCTACATTCGCTACCTCATCGGAAAACTAAAAAGCACACATCGCTTTTATTTTATTCCCCCCGCCTCGACCGGCGTGCTTACAAATCCCGAGTTCATTCGCTTTTGGGCACGGCAAAATGCGACATACAACAAATATCGCTTTGTCTGTGTGCTGGAGGATGCTGACAGTGCCCTAATGATGCGCGATCTGGACAACCGTCGTGAAGTCGGAGCGATTCTGAATATCACAGACGGCTTGTTAGCGGATTTTTTACGTCTTCAAGTCGTCTGCTCGATCAATTGTTCCTCTACCGAAATCGATCCTGCTCTCATTCGCCCCGGTCGTTTACACACACACCTGCTGTTTGATCGTATTCCTCCATGTCGAGCCCAGCGGATTTTCAAGGCCGTCGGACGCGAGATTTCAGACCAAAAAGATTACTCACTCGCAGAGATTTTTAATAACTCCGCATCCGCCCCATTCACAAAACAGAATATCGGATTTGCTGCTTAAAAATGAAATCCCATTTGGACCGCTTTCTTACTGCACAGAAGGAGGGAACTTACTCCACCGCCTTGGAAGAAATCCACAATGGCCGCAAAGAGTCCCATTGGATGTGGTTCATTTTTCCCCAGCTTGTTGGTTTAGGAAATAGCAGCATAGCGAAGACCTATGCCCTTGCAGATCTACAGGAGGCCATAGACTACCTCGCCCATCCGATCCTTGGTCCTCGCCTTATCGAATGCACGCGTGCCGTTTGGGAACGTCCCGAGCCCATTACTGAAATATTCGGCCACCCCGACCACCTGAAATTCCGCTCCTGCATGACTCTTTTTGCTCAGGCCAGCGAAGTCGGCAGTCTTTTCAACATAGCCCTGCATGACAAATGCAACAACGCCCCCGATGCAATGACGCTTCAGTTGCTTAATGCCTAGGTGTGGCACTTCCTGCGACTCCACATTTTCTAAAATAATCTCAAATGAATCCAACCCAACTCGAACATCTGCTCAGCACTCTTGTTAAAAAACATCTTCTCCAATCTGTTATGATCTGGGGCGCACCCGGCATTGGAAAATCCCACACGGTTGCTGATGTTGCAAAATCCGCAAAGATTGACCTCATCGACTTGCGTATCAGTCAACTCGCCCCGACCGACCTGCGCGGCCTTCCCGTGGCGGATCACGAGGCACGCACCTCTCGCTGGTACCCACCAGAGTTTCTTCCACGCAGCGGCTCAGGCATCCTTTTCCTCGACGAGTTAAATATGGCCCCGCCCGCCATCCAAGGTATCGCACAACAACTCGTACTCGACCGCAAAGTCGGTTCCTACACTCTGCCCGAGGGATGGCACGTATGGGCTGCGGGCAATCGCTCCGAAGATGGTGCGTCCGTTTTCAGTATGCCCTCGGCCCTTCAGAATCGATTTATTCATGTCACCGTAGAGCCCCATTTTGAGAGCTTCCGCAGCTGGGCACTCCAAAATGGCATTGATGAGAAAATCGTCGCCTTCCTCGCTTGGAGACCAGAGCTTCTCCACAAGCGTGACCCGAAGAATCCCGCCTGGCCATCACCTCGCGCCTGGGTTGCCGCCAACGCACTTCACCAAGCGGATCTTCCCATGAATCCTGCCATCGGCGATGGTCCGGCGGGTGAGTACCGAGCCTATCTGAAAGTCTATGATACCCTCCCAGACTTCGACACCATCCTTGCCGGCAATACAAAAGGAATCCCCTTTCCAAAGGAACCCTCAGCTCGCTATGCAGCCGCCATCGGCATCGCCATCCGCGCCAAATCTCCAGATAAAGTCAAAAACGCACTCGACTGGATCACTGAAAATGCTGACCCCGAGTGGATCCAGCTCTTCCTGCATGCCAAGCTCGATACGGCTAGAGCAGATAACACCTTCGGAGTTCTCGCAGCACATCTGGGCAAAAACCCAAAAATCAAAAAGTTCCTCGA
>CAYRTN010000039.1:9817-12315 GCA_964427235.1 uncultured Chthoniobacter sp.
CCGATCCTGAAAACTAGAATCTCACCTCACTGAAAACTCCCTTCGACCTCTCACTTCTTCTTTTTCATCTCCGACGAGTCTCTCCCTTCTTTGCCTCACTCGCGCTCTTTGCCGAGTCTGTGATCACCGAGGATGTCGAGACCGCAGCGACGGATGGGCATCGCCTGTTTTTTAATCCCAAGTTCATGGGAGAACACACAGCCGACGAGCAACTCGGCGTACTCGTACATGAACTCCTCCACGCCGCGTTGCGCCACGTCACGCGTCGTCATGAAGCACAGCCGCTTCTCTGGAATATCGCCGCTGACATTGTCGTGAACGGGATCATCGACGAAACGCCTGGGCTGACTTTACCCGATTCCGCCGTGCGTGATGAAAAAATCGCCCACCTCCCAGTCGAGGAGGTCTATGAAGTCCTCCGCAGACGGCATCCTGATGTGGAAAAACTCGAGATCCTCTATATTGGGAGTGATCTCATCCCGCAGGATGACACCCCCGCCCTACGGGATCACTGGACCGCATCACTTGCCCAAGCCTCTGTTGTCGCTCGCATGGGCGGCCATGACCACGGCGATCTTCCTGCGAATCTTCAGCGCCTCCTCGCCACAGTCACTGACCCGCCACTCGACTGGCGCACACTACTCTGGCGATACCTCACTCGAACCCCCTGTGATTTTACCTCCTACGACAGACGCTTCATCAGCGAGGAACTCTATCTTGATGCAATGGACGGCGAATCCGTCAGCGTCGCTCTTTGTATCGATACCAGTGGCTCGATCGGCAATGAGGAACTCGGGCGTTTTCTCAACGAACTTCGCGCCATCCTTCGCGCCTATCCCAAAGTGGAGGTCCAACTCTACGCTTGCGATGCCAAGCTGCACGGCCCTTGGGCAATCGATCTCGATAGCGAATCTGTCCCCCCTCTTCCCGGAGGTGGAGGCACCGACTTTCGTCCCTTTTTTAAGCATCTCAAATCTAACCCTCCACCTCCAGAGGCAGCCATCTACCTTACCGATGGACATGGTGAGTTTCCGCACGAAGAACCGGAATTTCCGACACTCTGGGTTATCAATCCCGGCGGATTAGGTAGCCACGACATTCCCTTCGGAGAAGTGGCCCGCATGATCTGAAAAAGACAACTCGCCTCCATTTTGAAATCACCTTCACTGCCACGCCCTAGAAAAAAGGGCCCCGGAGCCAAACTTTTAAGGGAGGCCGCTCATATAGAAACCCCTGCCGATAGGTTGAGCGAGTTATCGCGTTCCCCGCACAAGAGCGTACGAGAAACCGTCGCAAAAAACCCTAATACCCCGATAAAGGTGCTGCTTGCACTTTGGCGCACCCACGGCAAGGTCATCCTCAAAGATAATCCCGTACTCACCCTCTGGGAGTTCAGCGGCGCATCCGAGTCTCTTGATGACGCCAAGACTTACACCCTCAGGCTCATTTATTCCGACCTGATCAAAGAGGCCCCGGAGCAACTCGAGTCCCTCATTTCCATCAAGACGCGACTCCGTTTACTTGATGGGGGTGAGTGGGCACGCGACATCGGCGAGGTATTTGCTCGCGATCCAGCGCCGATCATTCGCAAGGCATTCCTCGATCGCCTTCTCAAAAATCGCTTCGCTTGGACGACTCCAGGATCCGTCCTTTTCGAGTTAGCCCGCGATCCCGATGTTTCCGTGCGATTGCACTTCGCCGAAAAATTGAAACTCATCGGCGACTGGTCAAAAATCCCAGATACAGGGATCCTCAATCGCTGCGCATTGGTCCTCGCCAGCCACAACGATCCCGCTATCCAGACCCGGTTGAGGAAATGCAAGAGCCTTCCCTCGATCTTGAAAAAACGCCTCACCACGAAAAATCGAGCCCCATCCCTGCAATGAACTGGCGCCACTATGTCGTCAACGAACCTCAGTTTGATTTCAAAATCAAACCCTCGATCATAAGCCCTGGAGGCAAGATCACTCGCTGGCGTCCCAATAAATACCCTCAACTTCCCGCACCAGATACCCTCAAGATCGACTATCCCTACATCATCATCGACAACTGGATCATCCGATTCTTTCCCCTTTCAGGTGTGAAAATGGCCTGGTTATCTGAAAGTTCCGTTACATGGGCCAGTCAACGACCCGATCGCAAATACAAGACCCGACTCTTCCAATTCATTGACGAAGTCGAGCGGTATGCCTTCAAAAATTGGCCGTAATCGCTAATGTCTTCGCTCAACCTGTCGACCCGCATCTGGTGGAATGTCATTTTGTAGTGGCTTGCAGGCCCATCTGGGAACTCCGGATGACTCCATAATAGCCGTGGCTACTAAATTTGAAACTTTAGCGAACCGTTTACAATTGGAGAGGCGTCGCTATATGCGCCGTATTGTTGACCATCGGCGGTCGCAGACCACCGCTACAGAATGAGACGAAAAAGCTAGATGCTTTTGGAATAACTGACCGGTCTTATACCATTGTCCCTTTGAAATTAGACTTTGCAGCGCA
>CAYRTN010000040.1:0-12227 GCA_964427235.1 uncultured Chthoniobacter sp.
TCCGAATCACCAACCTCAAAAATGGACGCTCGACCACAGTTCGCCTGAACGACCGCGGTCCATTCATTGCCGGCCGCATGCTGGATGTCACGAAACCAGTCGCTCGTGAACTCGGCTTCGTCAATCAAGGCCTCACAACGGTGAAAATCAAAGTCCTCAGTGTCGGGGACGGCGCCTATCGCCTCCGTTAAAGTTCAGCTTCAAAACTATAATAGGCGCAAAGTTCAACTCCCTGTTTCGCGATCACCCAAAAAACCAGTGTATAGCTATTCCCATTCATAATTTCCGACATTATGAAACCCCGACTGAACCGACTGATACAGCACATCGGAAGATAGATGCGGCTGATAAGTGAGGCCGCCAATGAAATTGGCCTTAGCACCTCCGGATGACTGGTACGTATCAGCCTTCATCGTTCCGGCGTTAAAATTGCCCGCCGTCGGCGTCCCTAAGCTCAGGCGAGAATCACATCGCTTGCGGCCTTCGAAAATTGAAATTTGGAAGGTCACATGGCCTCAACGGCTTTCAAACCATTGGCAGCGGATGCGCTCTCTGCTAAAGCACGCACAAGTATGGATGGAATTTTTTCTTCGCGGATGCGCTTTGCTTTCAATCTTTTCGTTTTTTGCCTCGTGATGACGATGCTTGTGGGATCGGCATTCGCTGCCGCAACGGATTCCGCCGTAGTGGCTGCTTTTCCAATACCAGTGGCGCAATACAACGACGCCAGCACCACCGGCCTGGCTGCAAAATTACTCGGACGCATCAAAGCGGATCCGTTCAATGCTATCGCCACGGGAATTTTTTTAGCGGCAATTGTGCACACTTTTCTTGCCGCCAAGTTCCGTACGATTTCGCATAGGTGCGAACATGAGCACGCGGTTCTCGTGCGGAAGCTGGAAAAATCACCCGATCCGGATGGCACCCTCCAGCAAGAAATCGAGCGCAAAAAGTTCAGCGAAGTGATTTTTCATTTTCTCGGCGAGGTCGAAGCGGTCTTTGGAATCTGGCTCATCCCATTAGCTCTTGCGATCGCATTGATGAAGGGCCCAGATACATTTCTTCATTACATCAATGGCGTGAACTACACGGAACCCGTCTTTGTCGTCGTCATCATGGCCATCGCGAGCTCCCGCCCCGTTTTATACTTCGCTGAAGGGGCTTTAAGAATGGTGGCTGGTTTGGGCAAAAAAACTCCAGCCGCATGGTGGTTATCCATCCTTACGGTCGGGCCGATGTTGGGATCGGTCATTACGGAACCGGCTGCAATGACGATCTGCGCCCTGATTTTGGTTGAGAAGTTCTTCAAACTCCAACCCTCCATGACGCTGCGCTACACAACGCTAGGCTTGTTGTTTGTTAACATATCGATTGGCGGCACCCTCACGCACTTTGCCGCTCCACCAGTGGTGATGGTCGCTGGTCACTGGAACTGGAATAGCATCCACATGCTCACGCATTTTGGTTGGAAGTCCGTACTCTCAATCCTCCTCTCGAATGGATTGGCCTTTTTTATATTTCGCAGAGAATTGCTACATCTCAAGCAAGGCAGGGATGCCCTAACCCAACCGAAACCAAGCGTACCAGCCTCGATTATACTCACGCATTTGTTACTGATCGCCTTGGTCGTATTGACTTCGCATTACGCCGCGATCGTTGTTTTAATTTTCATGTTTTTCCTCGCCTTCGTTGCTGCAACGGAGAGCAATCAAGATCCCATTAACCTCCGAGGCCCTGTGCTTGTCGGCTTTTTTCTAGCAGGACTCGTTATTCATGGAGGTTGCCAGCAGTGGTGGATCGAGCCCGTGCTATCGAGCCTAAATCCCGTTCAGATGCTCTTGGGATCGACCCTCCTTACGGCATTTAACGATAATGCAGCGATCACCTACCTAGCATCGCTTGTACCGGGATTCAGTGATGCAGCCAAATACGCCGTCATGGCAGGGGCCGTCGCTGGCGGAGGCCTGACCGTGATTGCCAATGCCCCGAATCCCGCTGGTCAATCGATACTCCAGCCCTATTTCGGCACAAACGGAGTGGATGCGGTGAAGCTGTTTCTAGCAGCGGCCATACCAACAACAATTTCCGTTTTGATCTTCTTGCTGACGCGATAGACCAGCGCATGAAGAGATTGCATGGAAGCCCTTTGGGCGAATCTACAGCCACTTTTTCTTTTTGAAGAAAAGCAACATGGCAATAGCGATCACCCCGCAAAGGCCCCAAAAATAGATATATCCAAAGCGCCAGTTGAGCTCGGGCATATTCATGGGCAACTCGACATTGAAATTCATTCCATACACGCCAGCCAAAAATGTGAGCGGTATGAAAATCACGGAAACAATGGTAAGCACACGCATGATCTCGTTCGTGCGGAAACTCAGGCTCGAAATATACAAATCCATTAGCCCGGCCGTGAGGTCTCGATAACTTTCGATGATATCAATGATCTGTGTGACATGATCATAGCAATCCCTTAAAAATATTTGCGTCTCCCGGTGGATGAGTCCCGACTCATCCCGTATGAGGCTGTTAAATATCTCCCGATGCGGCCAAATCGTTCGCCTCAGCAAAAGCAGGAGTCGCTTGGCCTGATAGAGGTTTGTCAGTGATTTTGGGCCCGGCGCTTTGAGCAAGCCCTCCTCGATAATCTCGATCGAGTCTCCCACATTTTCCAGAACGGGAAACACCTGGTCGACCGTGGCGTCAAGCAGAGCGTAAGCGAGGTAGTCGGCCCCCATGGAGCGGGATTGACCAGAGCCGGAGCGCAGTCTTTGTCGAATCCGATCGAACACATCGTGGCCTTTCTCCTCCTGGATCGAAATGACAAAGGAAGGCCCAAGAAAAAGACTGACCTGCTCGAAGCAAAGAACGTTCTCGTTATTGTAATAGACCATTTCACCGACGATGAAAAAGTGCTCTGAGTAGCGTTCAAGTTTCGGTCTCTGCGCGGTATCTAGCACATCCTCCAAGGCCAAGGGATGGATATGAAAATGGGCAGCGAGTTTTTTTAAACAATCCACATCGCCCAATCCGTCCACATCGATCCAGTTGACCATTGTTGGGTCGTAGTGATCGAGAAGCGCCTCGATCGTTTCAAATTCAGCCTCAAAAATCCTCTCGCTGTTATATTGAATCAAGCTCAAGGCGGGCAGACCCGATGCTGCGCTCGGCGAACTCAACGTCAGTGGAGAAGTGCCGGCGGGCTTGTAATTAAAACGAATCATAAAAAATCGTTGCCCTTCACCCATTCACCATTGGGTGATTGAAAGCTAGCAATTAAACGCGAAGCATTAAATTGCGCTCCTATGCAGATCGGCGCGGATTTGGATTATTTTCGATGATACGGCTTGGCTTCGCGTGCTGACGCACGGCCAATTCGGACTATTGCTTGGTCACACCCTTTTTCAAAAGGAGGTTCCCGTATTTGGCAATTTCACCGGTCATGACAACAGCGAAGGCAGATTTGGCCCGATCGTAAAAGGCCATCCGATCGATTCGTCCAGGAGGCTTGGCTTGTGGGCAATGCCGTTTGACTACAGCCATGTAGCTTTCCTCCACCGAGGGATCAAGCTCATCGCCTTGGACGGCTTGCATCATCACTAGCGGGTCAGCGTAGCTGTCCAACTCGAATAGGGGGAGAATGCCCTCCAACAAAGTCGGCACACTCAAGCCATCCGCACGGAGAACCCTGGATCCGAAGGTGTGCCCTGGAAAATGAGCGTCGGCAAGGATGATTTCATCACCATGGCCCATTTCGGCCAGAGTTTTAAGAAGTTCGGGGCTAATCGCGGGATGGATTCCTTTAAGCATAAATTGAGGTTAGTTGGCAAAGGGGCTTCTCGTGAAGCGTTGATCAAGGATGACCCTATTTCGATCGCGGACTATGTCGCCGCTCGAAATTGGCTTCAATAAGATATTTTTTGCTCCTCTTGCGAAGTTTCCAGTGTTTCGCTCCGTTTATGTCCTGTCTTTCCTCACCTGCCCTTCCGCCTGAATACTCCTGCATTAAGGTAGTGAAGAGTTTTGAAGAACTGGCATCGACTCGCTTTGAAAAACCCGTCAATGCAGTTTGCTGGCCACGCTCGCTACAGGGCAACTTTCGCGAAGTGGTTGAAAAATTGGGCGGCGGTGAGGGCATCACCACGCTCGACGAACCCCTACTCCACAGCCTGCCGTTAAGCGCAGACGGTCTAGTTGCGATCAACATTCTCCTCGAAGATCTCCGTTTATTGAGAGAGCGGGATCTGGATCCTGTCCTCAACTGCATTCACGGCTACCCTCGTGACGAGGACTCTGGCCCCGTACTAACGGATGTTTTTTCCTTTCATGTGGATAGCGCCCCAGTGGAAGCGGACACTTGGCTTTGCACGTATTACGGCCCCACAAGCGAAGGCCTGCGCAACGAAGAGTCCGTTCGGCGGGTAGATATCCCGGAAACGCGCGCCGAACTCCTCAAGTGCTTCGGGGGAAAAGACGACGAGGATTTCCTGACTTATCTGAACGAAAATTGCTATGATCTGCATTACGCCACCCTGCCGGGAGCTAGGCCTTTTTCCTTCGGAATCGGATGCCTTTGGCGCATCGCTGTGGAGTATCCGGGCAGCCCAGTTCCTCCATGTATTCACCGCGCTCCGCTCACCTATCGCGGCGACTCGGCGAGGTTGCTGCTGATAAGTTAAAATCAGGAGATTTATGGTGGGAGGGTGATTGACTACCTTGCCCAAGACTTTTCTGAGACGGAACATAAGCCATGAAAACATGGTATTCTCTGCTGGTAGCTGGGTGCGCCGGAACTTCGATAATGACGTTGTTTTTGTTTGTTCCGCGCTGGGCCGGGTGGAGCAAGGTTGATGTGATCAGGGCGGGCGGGGCTTTGGTGGTGGGGATGAACGCCAAGGCTTTTACTGTGGGCATGGGCATCCATTTGGCGATGGGAGTTGGATTCTCTTATCTTTATGCGGCATTTCTTGGGCTTTCGCATTTGCCTTTCAATATGCTCACAGGTTCGCTTTTGGGGAGTTTGCACGGCGTGGTGGTTATGCTCTTGGTGGCCATTTTGATCATGGAGCACCACCCTGTAGCCCGCTACCATGAGAGAGGACCTGCAACGGGGTTGGCGCAACTCGGCGCCCACATTCTTTATGGAGCGACAGTCGGTTGGGTAGTCGGTCTGCTGAACTGAGATCAGCGAAGTATGGCCCGGATCAAAGCGCCCCAAACAATGTAGCGGGGAACTTTCACGCGTTCCCCAAGGGGATGTTCGGCAACGAGCGCGAGCGTACGACGCGCAAGATACAACGGAAGCAAACAGGCCGCACGGAGCATTCGTGGCAACACACTGGCCGTGTATTCGTCGCCGGCAGTGAGCAAATCGCCGACATGCTCCATCTCAGCATAGAAGCGCTGGTCGGGTATATAGACGCGTCCCATATCGGCATCCGTGCGTCGGTCACGGAGAATATTCACCAACTGGAGGGCCTGCCCAAATCGACGCGCCGCAGGCAACAATTGCTCTAAGGTCTTGGAGGAATAACCCGGGATGTGCTGGCAGCAAAGGCGGGTCCAAAATTCACCCACACTGCCAGCTACGAGGTAAGTGTATTCATCAAGTTCCTCGGGCGAGAGCGGAGGGGATGGGTCACCGGACTCCGTCGAACAAAATCGCTCGAGATCGAATATCTGACCACGAAGGATAACGCGCCAAGCTTCAATGATCGCCGCGGCATCGGGCATGCTCTGAAGAACCTCCAAAAGCTCAGGAAGACGCTGGACAAGGTCTTTTTCATACCCAGTCAATCCGAGATCGGGACTTTTTTCTGGATAAAAATCGGGAAGGGCACGCAAAAGAGCTAGCCGCTGGAACTCGGGAGCCGAGGATGCATCAGCGATGGAATCCGAGGCACGGGCAAGCATGTAGGCCAAGGAGAGCGTGGAACGGATCGAGGCAGGAAGAATTCGTAAGGAGAGCTGGAATGAGCGTGCCACTCGCTTCAGGAGAACCTCAAAAGCATAGGTGTCTATGGCTTTGAGGGCCGATGGGGGTGGCTTTACGGCTTTGTGGGTGTCTAGGTCCAACGGTAGTAAGTTTCTGCGAGAGCGTTTGAGATCTCGTTCAATCGTTCCTGAGTTTGGTCAAGGTATTGGTGCAGTCCGAACCGGAAGATACTGTCCACCTTGGTGAACGCGAGATTCGAGCGCAGAGCGCCAGAAAGCCTCTCCGCCTCATTGGAAAAATGACTTCGATCAACGCCAGATATGCTGTGAAGGGCCTGATCGAGGGCATCCACACAAAAACGGATCGAGCGTGGAAAGGTGTCATGAAGAATCAAAAATTCCGCAACTTGCCAACTTGTGACATGTCCCCGCGAAATCTTGAAATAGGCCTCCATGGCACTGCAGGAGCGGAGGACAGCCATCCACTGGGTGATATCCACGTTGCCGCCGACCTGTTCTCCGCTGGGAAGCAGGAGGTGGTATTTGAAGTCGAGCACTCGGGAGGTGGAGTCCGCGCGTTCGATATATTTACCAGCCTGGATGAATTGCCACCCCTCGCCGTGCGTCATGGTCGCATCCGTGATTCCTTGAAAGGAATGGAGATTATCAACGAGCAGACGGAAAAAGCCGATGGGACTTTCGCGGAATGCGGTGCGCGAGGCGGGGCTTTGGAGATAAAGGTAGAGGCGGTTGATTTGCTCCCACATCTCGCTGGATATTTGCTCGCGAACGGTGCGCGCATTTTCTCGAGCCAGCGTCATGGAAGATAGAATCGAGTTCGAATTGGTTTTCTCGAAAGTCACGAAATCCATAATGGCCTCGCTGGTGACTTCGCCGTGAATTTCGCGGAAAAGCTCCTGCTCTTTAGCAGTGGAAAGGATCGGCATCCATTGCTGGCGCACTTTTTCATCGTTGTTCTCCTCAAAATCGAGAGCGATCTGGATATTCACATCGAGGATGCGGGAATTCGTCTCAGCGCGCTCGAGATAGCGACTGAGCCAGAAGCAAGAATCGGCTACGCGGCTTAGCATGGCTGACCTCCTTCATCCAATACCCACGTATCCTTCGTGCCGCCGCCCTGCGAGGAATTCACCACCAGCGAGCCTTTCCTCATGGCCACGCGGGTGAGACCACCTGGAATGATCGTCGTTTTTTCTCCCATCAGAATATAGGGCCTTAAATCAATGTGCCGCCCTTCAAATACCCCATCGCAATAGCAGGGCGAGCGAGAAAGACTGATCACCGGTTGAGCGATATAGCCACGCGGATCGGCGATGATAGCGGCGCGGAATTTTTCGATTTCCTCTCTCGTCGCTTTTGGTCCGATCATCATTCCATAGCCACCGCTTTCGTTGGCAGCCTTGATGACGAGGTTCTCCAGATTTTCGAGGATATATTTGCGGTCGGTATCGACAGCGGAAAGGAAGGTCTCGACGTTCGGCAGAATGGGCTCCTCGCCGAGATAAAATCGAATCATGGCCGGAACGTAATAGTAGGTCACCTTGTCGTCTGCGACGCCGGTGCCAAGGGCGTTGGCGAGGTTCACATTTCCTTTGCGATAGGCATTCACGATGCCTGGAACACCCAGCATGGAATCCTTTCGGAACACGGTCGGATCTAGAAAATCATCATCCACCCGGCGGTAAATGACATCCACTTTTTTAAGGCCCTTCGTGGTCTTCATGTAAACAAAATCGTCCTTCACAATGAGATCTTGGTTCGTGACGATTTCGATGCCCATGGAGCGAGCCAGGAAGGAATGCTCGAAGTAAGCTGAGTTGTAAATCCCTGGCGTCAGCACGACCACAGTCGGATCCAGATTACCATGAGGCGCGACATAACGTAATGCAGCCAGCAACTCTTGCGGATACCTGTCCACAGGACGGACGGGATAGCGACTGAAGAGGTGCGGAAACACACGCTTCATCGCTTGGCGGTTTTCCAATAAATAGGAGACACCTGACGGGCAGCGCCCATTGTCTTCGAGAACAAGATATCCACCATCCGCTCCGCGAATGAGATCTGTTCCGCACACGTGAATGTAGATATCGTGCGGCACGTCGACTCCGATCAACTCGGGACGATAGTGTTTCGCCGTGCGGATGATTTCCAAGGGAATGATACCTTCCCGAATGATCCGCTGATCGTGGTAAATATCGTGGAGGAAAAGATTCAACGCCCGCAAGCGTTGCTCGAGCCCTCGCTCGAGAACCTTCCACTCATCCGATGGAATAATGCGAGGAACCAGATCGAACGGCATGATTCGCTCGGTTCCCTCGTCACCGCTGTAAATCGTAAAGGTGATCCCTTGGTTGAGGTAGGCTTTTTCAGCCAGCGCGCGCTTTCGCTCAAATGTCTGAGCATCCATTTCCGAGAAACGTTCCAGAATCCTCTGGTAGTGTGGGCGAACCTTCCCATCCCCCTCGAACATTTCGTCAAAAAACCCCTCCGATTCGTAACGATCGAAAAACCCTTGCGCCATGCGTCACAACATTCCCTATCTGAACTCCCGAGGGAAGCGAAAAATCAACTCAACGTCCGGACACTTGGAGCGGATCGAGAGTGAAAGGCGATTGGGTGCTGGAGAATTTGGTGTAAATGAAGCGCGCCGAGATGGAGTTCCCCCGCGTCACGCCCCGCGCGTTCAAAACGCCCTTATCTTTAAGGAAGGTGAGCGAGGCCGCCAACATTCCGGAACCAAGCCCCCTATTACGATACTCATGCAGAATCATAGGTCCGCTCAAGAGGTGGTTTGCCGCCTCCGTATTGGTGTCCAGCAACGAAGCTCCAATGATGCGCTGACCATGCAGGGCTACAATGCAAGATGGGTCGGCTTTTTCAAAAGCGCGGTCAACAAAATGTCCAATCCCTTCCTGCAAGCGGCGACTGATATCTCCCCAAGAACTATCCATCGAAAACGCGCTCAAGAGCACCTTTAAAACAGTTGCCTTCTCGCTAGGCAGAGCGGCGCGTATGACAAGCGGCGCGCTCGAAGGGACGGGTAGGTCCAAGTTTGAAAGTTCCCACTCAAAACAAATCCAAGAAAACATCGGGTTTTTGAAAATCTCTAATTTAACAGTCCTCTGAGCTGATCAGGAAATCCCCTTATCGTCTCGGCTTACCCACCATACACAACCTATGAGCGCTGTAAAAATAATAGCAAAAACGGGAAATGGCATAGATAAGATGCCACTTATCCTCGCAGGCACACACCCCATAGTCAATCCCTATCGGATTTCGCATGATTTTTCAGCACTGTAGTCTATACCCAATATTGTCCCTGACATAAATCAGCAAACTCAGCAGAAAAAAACATGATCAACACCATCACCACGGCTCTCGGCGACAAGGCCGACTACCTCCTCAACCACACATCCAAGACCGTCTCCAAAGACATGCTCCATCTGCCAGGTCCGGATTTTGTGGATCGCATTTTCGCCAACACAGACAGGAACCAAAGGGTTCTGAATAATCTCCAGCGGATCTACAATACGGGACGCCTTGCCGGTACCGGATATGTTTCCATCCTCCCCGTAGATCAAGGCATCGAGCACTCCGCCGGAGCCAGCTTCGCAAAAAACCCTGCCTATTTTGATCCGGAAAATATCGTCAAACTCGCGATCGAAGGCGGTTGCAACGCTGTAGCTTCGACCTTTGGCGTTCTGGGTGCCGTCTCGCGCAAATACGCGCACAAGATTCCCTTTATCGTTAAGATCAACCACAACGAACTCCTCACCTACCCAAACGCTTTCAAGGAAATCTTGTTCGGCAAAGTGAAGACAGCCTCGGACATGGGGGCGGCGGCCATTGGAGCCACGATCTACTTTGGCTCGGATGACGCCCACCGCGAGATCGTGGAAGTCGCCGAGGCCTTCGCTCTCGCCCACGAGCTCGGCATGGCCACCGTCCTCTGGTGCTACCTGCGCAATCCCGCCTTCAATGTGAAGGGTGACAAAGACTACCATGTCTCAGCCGATCTGACCGGCCAAGCGAACCACCTCGGATGCACCATCGAAGCGGACATCATCAAACAAAAACTTCCGGAAAACAACGCCGGCTTCAAAGCCCTCAACTCCGGCAGCTCGAGCTACGGCAAGCTCGACGAGCGTATCTACTCCGAGCTCACCACCGACCACCCCATCGATCTCTGCCGCTATCAAGTTGTTAATTGCTACATGGGCCGCGCCGGCCTCATTAATAGCGGCGGCGCATCCGGCAAACACGACTTCGAGGACGCCATAACGACGGCCGTCATCAACAAGCGCGCCGGCGGCACGGGCCTGATATCGGGCCGCAAAGCCTTCCAGCGTCCGATGGCTGATGGCGCCAAGTTGCTCAATGCCATTCAAGATGTCTACCTCGCAAAAGAGGTTACCATCGCCTAAAACACCCCACCCTTGGGCCGAACCCAAGCCACTCCCACCTTCGCAGCGAGCCCGCCACCACGGCGGGCTCGCTTTTTTGTCGTCTTCGCTCGCGGCTCAAATCCACACATCCAAGGATCGCATTTGCCCAGCAGACAGACGGATGACGTGAAAAAACAAATTGCCACCAAGAGGAACTTCCTTAAAATAAAAAAATTGCAATATTCGACCTATTTCAAGACCGCTTCAAGGCGATTGAAGTTGGCCCAATTTTTAAACTGACATCCACATATCATGAAGACATCAAAAGCCATTTATTGCAGCTGCAACCGACCGGAACTCCCTCCGACCCTACGGAGCGCACGAGCTTTTTCCTTGATGGAGCTGCTCGCTGCAGCTGCGATCATTTGCCTTTTGGCGGTTCTAGCCATCCCTTCACTGGCACCGCTCCTAGGCTCTACCGGACGCAAAGGGGCCGTGATTTCGGTGATGAATACTTTGGAACAATCCCGCGTCGCAGCATTGGAAAAAGGACGCGATGTTTTTGTGCTTTTTTGGAGACGAGAGGGTGCTGAAGCCGATGCCATGGTTGTACTTCAAAAGAACGAGGCCGGCACCGATTGGGAGCCCCTCTCCCGCTGGATCGAGCTGCCCAATGGCGTCTTGTTTTATAAACCGGCCAATGACGAAAGCGTCTTTAGCGAGGACACGGATCTCCTTACCAGCCAATCGATATCCCCAACGGAACTGCCTGGTGGTCCTGCCGCCACCGATCTCGATGACATCGGTGGCATTCGATTCAACAGCAACGGCAGTGTCGCTCATCCCGATGACTCGAGCCAGATGGTCGTCGCTCTCACCGAGGGCGTCCGAGATTCCGCCGATGGAAACGACGAAATCCTCTCCGCCCAAAAGAAAATCAACGGCGGCTTCGAGGTCATCACCATCGCCCACTACACTGGAAGAAGCACGCTTGAAATGAGTTCTCTCTGATGACTCCTCCGGCCCCCCTCCCAACGCCAAGCCGGAGCGTTAAGGCCTTTTCTCTTATCGAGGTCCTGTTGGCCATTGGGATCGTTTCTTTCGCCGTCGTTGCCATCGTGGGAATGCTCCCCATCGCCCTCAATACGGCCAAAGACAGCATGTTGGAGACGGATGCCGCCATTATTGCCCAAAGAGTCTTTGCCGAGTTACAAGCCAGCACCGGCACAAACCGCCCCGTTTCCATCAGCGCCCATGGCGACACGAAGGCGATAGACATGTCCTCGGATGGAACCAACTACCTAGCTTTCGGCGACACATGTGAAGTCCAAAGCTCCCCCTCCAGCGAGGCGCCGATCACCGACATGGCAGTCCAATTTCTAGGAATTGTCAGCGTTGCTACTAATACAGGCATTTCCAACCTCTCCCGAGTGGAAGTGTCCATCACCTCCCCCGCCTCCGCCCCAGCATCCTCCCGCAAGACAAACGCTTTTGTGACGTTGATGGGATATTAGCTTTCGACAGGATTTTCAGGATTTTCAAGATTAACAGGATCAATACAGGAAATGGAAAAATCTGTTTTAACGGAGAAGATCATTGGGTGTGCAATCCGGGTTCATCAATCCCTAGGCCCAGGTTATCTCGAGTCCGTTTATCAAAACGCGCTGCTTATCGAATTAAAACAAGCGGCTATTGGAGCGGTTAAAAATCACCGCATTCCCGTCTACTACAAAGGGGAAAAAGTCGGCGACTTTATCGCCGATGTGATTGTGGATAACTCCGTCATTCTCGAACTGAAGGCCACTCAGGAAATTCACGACGCCCATGAAGCTCAACTTGTAAACTATCTTCAATCCACTGGGCTGGAAATCGGCCTTCTACTCAACT
>CAYRTN010000041.1:0-12089 GCA_964427235.1 uncultured Chthoniobacter sp.
CTCAGCGGCCTTCACGGTATCCCCAGCCTTTTCGGCTGCGCTTCCGTAGCTGATATAAAAGGCCGCATCGATAATTTCTGGGCTAGAGACGGATGCTTCGACCAATGTCCTTTCAAATGCGAGAAGCGCGGCAGGGTGGTCCTGCTTTTGGCTTAATGCCACGGCACGCAGAAGGGTGAAGCCGATCATGAAGGGGAATTTTTTTTCGCCTTCTATGGCGAACTGGAGTGCGGTTTCATATTCACCAGCACGAAATGCCGTGTGGATGATTTCCTCCTGCCGACGTGGATCAATGGGGGCGAGAAGGAGAGCCTGTCTCATGTTGCTTATGGCGGCGGCGGGATTCCCTTGCTCCAGATGAATGCGGGCGAGTTGGTCGTAGGCAGCTAGGTGAAGCGGATTTTGTTTGATGATCTCTTCGAGAATTCCTGTCGCAGCGGCACTGTCTCCCTCCTGAATCAGGCAGTCGGCGAGCTTTTCTCGTATCCCAGGCAAATTGCCATTAGCGGCCAGCGCTTTGCGGTAAAGAACCTTTGCCTCCTCGTTGCGCTTGCAAAGCGTGTAGTAGTCAGCCGTTTTTGCGATGGCTTCTGGTTCCTCTCCTGTCAGCTTGGCTGCTTTGTCCACGAGGGAAGCGATCCGATCGAGTACGGCCTCATTCGATTTTCCATTCGCTCGAGTGGAATCGCGGATGCGAATATCAGCGATCCCAAGCCAATAGAGGTAGTCTTTGCTGTCACCGTGGGATGCTTTCTGGATGAGGTTTTCGATCTTTTGGTTCTGTCCGGTGGAGCGGTAAATCTCCCAGAGAGTTTCGTAAATAGTGGGGTCGTTCGGGTTTCGCTCGAGGGCTTGTAGGGCGAACTTTTCGGCCAGTGCGGGTTTCTGAAGTTGGCGGAGGTAAATCCCAGCAAGAGCATGCGTGGGGGCATCTTCGTGCGGGGCGGCTTTTGTCGCATCTTTCAGCACGGATAAGGCCTCGGCTGTGTCGCCCCCTCGGAGGAGGTGTTGCGCGACTTCGACGGACAAGGCCGTGAATCCGGGATCCCAGTTCAAAACCTCACGCTTGCTTGCCAGAGCCTTTTCCGGACCATCGGTTTCTTCGTCCAAAAGGGCCTGCAAATAGTAGGCTTGGGCCCGTGCCATTTTCTCCGATCCCTCGGAAATCTGAAGTGGCTTTGGGTAGGAAAATTCCTCGGGAACCGTCCAGTCTTTTTCCGTAGCAAGGGCAGTCCAGGGTGTGATGGCGGAGCACAAAATCCCCGCAAGGGAGGCCCATACTCTCACCGGATACCGCGATCCCGCTGCGTGGTTCATTTCGTATAATTTAAACGAAATGCCGCCATTTTCCATAAAATATCATGCAGATCGACGTGGAGATCGACTTTTTTCAGAATGCTCTCGATTCGTGGGCGCTTCTCGGTGACCCTCCTGCCCATCGACAAAATGGATACCATGCGACAATCACTCAAGTCGGCCTTCGGCTATGATGAATTCCGTCCGCTGCAACGCGAGATTATGGAATCCTCGCTGGCCGGACAGGATGTGTTCGCTCTTCTTCCGACGGGTGGAGGGAAATCGCTTTGTTTCCAGCTTCCGGCGATTCTTCGTGAGGGGCTGACTCTCGTTGTGTCTCCTTTGATCGCGCTGATGAAAGATCAGGTCAGCCAGCTTGAAACGGCGGGCATCTCGGCCACCTTTTTGAACTCTTCTCTGGGCGTTAAGGAAACGAAGGCGCGTCTGCGCGGTTTGCATGAGGGGCGTTATCGCCTTCTCTACGCTGCTCCCGAGAGGTTGTTGCTCGACCATTGGCGAGAGAATCTTCTGAGCTGGAATATTACGTCCATCGCGATTGATGAAGCCCATTGCATTTCCGAGTGGGGGCATGATTTTCGTCCGGAATACCGACAGATTTCGCGCCTACGCACGCTTCTTTCCGATGTGCCGCTCATGGCCCTCACGGCGACAGCCACGGAGAGGGTGAGGGAGGACATTGTTAATCATCTTAAACTAAAAGATCCGCAGGTCTTCGTTGCGAGTTTCAATCGCCCAAATCTCTCTTATCGAGTTCTTCCAAAAGATCAGCCGCTGAAACAAATTATCGACTTCATTCGAGGGCGACCCATGGATAGCGGCATCGTCTATTGCGCGACACGCGCAGCCGTGGATCGTGTGGCAGAGGGCCTCAGCGACCGTGGGTTTTCCGCGCTTCCCTATCATGCTGGACTCACCGCCAAGGAGCGGGAACTCAATCAAGAGCTCTTCATTCGTGACGAAACTCGCATCATGTGTGCGACGATCGCTTTTGGAATGGGCATCAATAAACCGAATGTCCGTTGGGTCATCCATCACGACCTTCCAAAAAATATCGAGGGCTATTATCAGGAAACTGGGCGCGCTGGGCGGGATGGTTTACCGGGGGATTGCATTCTTCTCTTCAGTGCCGGCGATGCGGCAAAGCAGACGCATTTCATCGATGAGATGACGAATCCGAAGGAGAAGCAGATCGCCCGCGATCAGCTCAATCTCATGCTCCACTACGCGGAGTGTCCGACCTGCCGCCGCCGCGAGTTGCTGAATTATTTTGCCGAGGATTATTCTGTGCCGAACTGCGCGGCTTGCGATAACTGCATCCAACCCCGCGAGACCTATGATGCCACCACGCAGGCGCAGAAGCTACTTTCCTGTGCCTATCGTGTTCGACAGGGGGGGCGCTTCGGCGTGGGAATGAATCACCTCATCGAAATCCTGACTGGGGCTGATACAGAAAAAATCCGTCGTTGGGGCCACGACCAACTCACCACCTATGGGATCGGTAAGGAATTGAGCCGATCCGAGTGGAGTGCTATCGGTAGGGAGTTGTTGCGATCCGGGCTTCTCGCGCAGGACTCCGGTCAGTTCCCCACGATTTCCCTCAGTCCCGAGGGCTTGGATGCGTTACGGAGTCGCAGGGTCATTATGCTTACGAAGACGATGGCTGTGAAAAAGGCGACCGCTCCACGCGCGGGTGAGATCGCCTGTGACGAAACGCTCTTTGATCGTTTGCGCCGAATTCGCAAAAAGCTCGCGGACGAGCGTGCTGTGCCGGCTTACGTCATCTTCGGCGACAATACCCTGCGCCATATGGCTCGGGAATATCCCACGAAGGTCGCCGACCTGCGTTTCATCGAGGGCATCAGCGAGAGAAAGCAGTCCGAGTTCGGAGATTCCTTTGTTGCGGAGGTGACCAGTTATCTCAAAACCTACCCGAAGGTGAAGTTCACCTAAAAAACAAGCCAAGGCCCGTCATTCGATCGAGCCTTGGCTGAGATTTTTTTCAGCTTTTAGAAATGAATCGCGTGGCCTTGTGAGGCGTGCGCGGCTTCATGGATCGCTTCGCTGAGCGTCGGATGGGCATGGATGGTGGCGATGAGTTCCTCGTAGGTGGCCTCCATCGTGATCGCGAGTCCCAGTTCGGCAATCATCTCAGTGGCATCCGCGCCGATGATGTGGGCGCCAAGGATTTCACCATGCTTCTCGCCGACGAGAAGTTTGACGAATCCTTCGCTCTCGCCGACCGCTTGGGCTTTGCCGCTGGCCAAGAATGGGAATTTTCCGATTTTGAATTTTAGGCCTTTTTCCTTTGCCGCGCGTTCCGTTAGGCCGACGCTGGCGACTTGCGGTTGGCAATACGTGCAGCCTGGGAAGACCGAAACCTTCTTCGGCTTGGTTCCTGAGAACATTCCCTCGACGGCTTGAATGGCTTCGTAGCTGGCGACGTGAGCGAGCCAAGGTGGCCCGATGATGTCTCCCGCGCCGTAAACGCCCTTCACATTTGTCTCATAGTTCTCATTGGTCTTGAGGTAGCCCTTGGCATCGGTCTCAAAATCCATCCCGGTGGGCATGAGTGGCGAAACACCGATGGCGACCAGCGCAATGTCGGCTTCGATTGTCTCGGTGGTCTTTCCAGTGACGGTGAGGCGAACTCCTTTGTTGGTGGTTTCTGCCTTATCGACTTTGGTATTTGTGAGGAGCTTGATGCCTTGCTTGGCGAGGGATTTTTCGAGTGTCTGGCTGACCTCGGTATCTTCGACCGGAAGAATATTTGGCTGCATCTCGACCACGGTCACCTTGGTGCCGAAGGCATTGAAAAAATAGGCGAACTCGATACCGATGGCACCGGCTCCGATGATGATGATTTCCTTTGGCTGATTGTCCAAAGCCATCGCTTGGCGGCTGCCGATTACACTTTTGCCATTGAAGGGGAATCCTGGCATCTCACGGGTGACTACGCCTGTGGCGATGAGGATTTTTGCGGCTTTATATTCGGTTTTTTTGCCGGTCTTGTCGGTCACCTCGACCACGCCGGACTTGGGAATCGTGGCTTCCCCTCGGATGTAGTCCACTTTGTTTTTCTTAAATAGCATTTCGATCCCGCCCGCAAGCCGGTCAGCCACCTTGCGGCTGCGTCCGATCACCTTGTCCCACTCGTAGGTCAAGCCTTCGACTTTGAGGCCAAAGTCGCCAGCGTGGTTTTTGATCATCTGGTAAACCTCGGCGTTTTTGAGAAGGGACTTTGTCGGAATGCAGCCCCAGTTCAAGCAGGTGCCTCCCGCGCGATCCATCTCGACGCAGGCCACTTTTTTGCCCAGTTGCCCTGCGCGAATCGCTGCGACGTAGCCTGCCGGTCCGCCGCCCACCACTATCAAATCGTAATCAGCCATAGTTTTTTTATGAGCCGCAAATCTTGCTGTGCTTTGTCGTCTCATGCAATCCATTCATTCTTTGAAATGCAATTGACTTGCAGTAAAGCGCGCTATTAACATTGCCCGCAAATGCGCCACATTTTTTCAGTTTGGATTTTCATCGGGCTTGCTACGGCTGTCTTGGCTGAGCCCATGAAGGTGGCCTCGCTGAGCACGGTGCTTTCTGACATTGCCCGTAATGTCGGGGGCGATCGCGTGGAAGTGAGGGAGATCATCAAGCCGGGCAGCGACCCTCACCTTTACGAACCCACGCCAGGTGACATCAAAAAAATATCTAACGTGCAGATCGTTTTGGCGAGTGGTTTGGGGTTTGAGCCTTACTTAGACAAGCTTCGCTCTAGTGTGGAAAAAAGCGGGGTCACATTCGTTGTAGCGGGATCTGCTGTGAAACCGATCGCCTGCATGGAGGTGGATCATCACGACCACAGTCATGCGGACAATGCCACGGATCCGCACTGGTGGCACAGCATCGCGAATGTCGAGGCCGTTACGCTTCATGTTCGTGATGCCTTTATTGTTGCAGACCCAGCTGGACGCGCGGAATTCGAGGCGAACGCAAAGGCTTTTGACGACAAGCTTAAATCCTTGTCGAAATGGGTCCGGCTTGAACTCGCCGGACTCCCCAAAAGCAAAAGGATCCTGGTGACCTCGCATGATGCTCTGGGCTACTTCGCCAAGGACTATGGGTTTGAGATTCTTCCCGTGCAGGGAATATCGACCTCCGACCAGCCGTCATCTCAGAAAGTCCGTCACCTCATTCAAGAAATCAAAGACCGCCAAGTGAAAGCCATCTTCGCCGAGAATATCGAAAACCCCAAAGTCCTCCGTCAAATTACGATTGAATCCGGAGCGAATCTTGGCGGCACGCTCTACGCTGATGGGCTCGGATCAGGCGACGCGGGAACCTATCTCGGTATGATGCGGAGCAATGTCACCACCATCGTAGGAGCTCTCCAGTAAAGCATGAGGGGTCATCCTATGCTGCGGTTGGTCATTTTGATCTGCTTTCTCGCAATAGCAGGCATCCCGGTTTATCTCATCACCCGGAATCGCCCAGTCGTGGTGCAGTCGAGCGCGGAATTATCCGCCAAAAAAAATGTCCCCTATGAAATTACGATGACCGCATCGACGCCTGCGCACCTCGCTCTGGCTGCCGTCGGGCAAAAGCCGGTTGAATCTTCACCAGGGGCGGAATCGCTGATCGCCACCTATTCGATGGATGCCTCAAAGCCCGAGGATCTCGTAGTAAAAGCTCGTTTTGTATCGCCACAAAAAAATGGCGCACTCCGAATCCAAGTTCAGGTGGCGGGCAAAACGCTCAAGGATGCAACGCTGTGGGGCAGCGAATCCATCGAGGACGTTATTTCCATCCCATGAGTCATCAACTCACTCTCGAAGACGTCACCGTGAGTTACAACCGGATTCCCGCGGTGCATCATATCAGCGCCGCATTCCAATGCGGATCCTGCATCGCGTTGTTGGGACCGAATGGGGCAGGGAAGACGACTTTGCTCAAAGCCATCGCTGGCCTTCTCCCGATTGAGACCGGACGAATTGAATTTTGCGGGCATGAGTTGGATGGTCCTGCCGGGCGCACCATTGCCTATGTGCCGCAACGTGAGGCGGTGGACTGGGATTTTCCTGTCACTGTCCGCGGACTCGTCGAGATGGGGCGGTATCCCTCCTTGGGAAAATGGAAAAAATTCTCTGCTAAAGATGCTGCCGCTGTCGCTGAGGCATTGGAAATCTGCGATCTGGCCGACTTAGCCGACAGGCAGATATCTGCGCTCTCGGGGGGGCAGCAACAGCGCGCATTTCTAGCTCGAGCATGGGCTCAACAGGCTCACATCTACCTTCTCGACGAACCTTTCACCGGCCTTGATCGCAACGCGTCGGAAGCATTTGCTGCAGCGATGCGCCGGCTGCGTGATGCGGGCAAGCTTGTCATAGCATCGCATCACGATCTCAAAAGCGTGGAGGCTCTCTTTGATCACATTCTTCTGATCAATGGCGAGGTTGTTGCTTATGGACCGACAGAGGAAGCCTTCACTAAAGAAAACCTCGACCGCGCTTATACCGTGCACGTTTTTAGCGGCCATCACCACGATCACGCATGAACTGGATACTCGAACCCTTCCAATACGAATTCATGCAGCGCGCCCTCCTAGCCTGTGTGTTGATCGGCTTTACAAATGGCTTTCTCGGGGCCTTTGTGGTCATTAGGCGCCTTGCTCTCATGGCCGATGCGCTTTCGCACTCGCTCCTGCCCGGCCTCGCTGTATCGGCTATTTTAGTCGGGCTCTCGCCGGCGGGTTTACTTTTAGGTGGTCTACTGGCCGCCATTTTCGTCGCCTTGGGTGGGCACATTATCTCACGAAGCTCACGAGTGAAGGAAGAGACGGCCATCGCCGCCCTGTACATCATCGCCTTTGCCATTGGCATCGCCCTAATCAAATATGCCGGCGTGAAAGTGAGTTTGGATCACTTCCTTTTTGGCAACATCCTTGGGGTGGGGGATAGCGATCTTTGGACGAGTTATGCGATCACCTGTGTTGCGCTGATCCTGCTTGTGGCATTTCAACGCCCGCTATTACTGGCAATATTTGAGGCCTCGGTTGCGCGGAGTCAGGGGATCCCAGTGGGGGGGCTTTTGGGGATGCTCATCCTGCTCATTGTTTTGGCCATGGTGTCCTCGCTTCAAGCTGTGGGCGTGCTTTTGTCTCTCGGATTGCTGATCTTGCCGGCCGCGACGATTTACCTATTAAGCGACTCCTTCGATACCATGCTTTGGGGCGGCGGGGCGCTGGGGACGTTCGGCGCGGTGGTCGGATTGCTCTTCTCGTTCTGGGCAAATATCCCATCCGGTCCGGCCATCGTATTGATACTCGGAGCGATATTCCTCCTCGCCTATTTCTTCAGTCCGCGATACGGCATTTTTTCGCGCTATTTCAAGCGGCGGCATCTGCACGAGGAATCCCTCGAGAGGTGGAAAAAATAATTTCGGACACGCAATCCGAAAGATTCGCGAAGCGGCGTTATTCGATCTCTTCGCCGGCGGTGAGGACCTCGTCAAGGAGGGCTTCAAACTCATCCAAACCCGTGCTGGGGATGATCACCGAATTCCGTCGTCCGTGGGCTTCTTCAGTGATTTTAAGAAATCTGCCCCGGTCATTTTCGCGCAACTCAATAATAACGTGTTTGCGCTCGATCTGCAATTCTCGCGAGGCCAGGGTATTTTCCATATCAGAGGCCTGAGTAATTATCGGGTTGAATCAATAACGGCAAACAAAATTGCCTCAGAATCCGCTTGATACCTCAAAATGCACTCTTACTTCGCTTTTCCGAGAAGGTAGTCGGGATTCAGTTTCTTGAGCGCCGTGGGCACGAAGAGACCATCTTTGCGAATCAGTTTTCCGTCGAACCACACCTCGCCGCCACCGCAATCGGGTCGTTGAATGCAGACCATATCCCAGTGGATGCGGCTTGTATTCCCGTTTCCAGCCGTTTTGTAGGCTTGTCCGGGAGTGAAGTGGAATGACCCTGCGATTTTTTCGTCAAAAAGGATATCCCGCATCGGATGAAGGATGTGGGGGTTGAATCCGAGTGCGAATTCCCCGATGTAGCGGGCGCCTTCATCACTATCCAAGATCCGGTTGAGCGCAGAAGTGTTGTTTGACGTGGCATTCACGATCTTACCGGCCGAGAATTCCAAGCGGACGCCATCAAAGGCCTGGCCTTGATAAATGCTAGGCACATTGAAGGTGACGAAGCCCTCGACGCTTTTTTTCACAGGGCAGGAAAAAACTTCACCATCGGGGATGTTGCGGTCGCCGCCGCAAGTCACAGAGCCGATCCCCTTGATCGAAAAATGGAGGTCTGTGCCGGGGCCTTTGAGTTGAACTTTGTCGGTGCTATCCATCAGCGCTTTGAGCGCAGCCATGCCTGGGGCCATCCGGCTGTAATCGAGCGTGCAAACTTTGAAGTAGAAATCCTCAAATGCCGGCGTGCTCATCTGCGCTTGTTGAGCCATGGCGGGCGTCGGCCAGCGTAGCACGACCCATTTGGTCTTATTGATCCGCCAATCCATCACCGGGCGCATCGCTCCTGAGATCAGCCGCATTTTTTCGTCCGGCACATCGCTCATTTCGGTGATGTTGTGGCTGCCTCTCACCGCGATGTAGGCGTCCATCTTTTTCATGCGGGCCAATTCCACGCTGCTAGCGATCGTCAGTTGAGCTTCCTCAGCACCCAATGCGATTTCGCGGGACACACGCGCGTGATGCATTTGAACAAAGGGAATGGCTCCGATGGCCCTAGTGGCCTGGATGAGCGAAATCGCCATTTCGTCTGGGGCGTCAAAGATGTCGATGAGAACTTTTTCTCCAGATTTCAGCTTCGTTGAGTGGCTCGTGAGAACGTCTGCCAGTTTGTCCAAACGGGGATCATGCATAAAAATTAGCGTCCTATTTTTTCTGAAAATTCTCCCAAACGGCGAGCGGCATACGCAGAAAGCGCGGGCCGAACGAAGGGAAGTGCGAGTTTGCAAATGTTAAAAGCGGTCATCAGCCATTGGCGGCGATCTTTCGTGGCAGGCTCTTTCTTTAGAGCGGAAGAGCCGCCTTTTTGAGGAATGGTCTTGGTGACGGTTTTGGTTTTTGGACCTGCAAAGATGTATCCGACCGCCGCGGCTCCACCCAACCACGCGAAGGGACGGGATGTTACCGAGCGCCTGAGTTTGCCGAGAATATTAAACTCTTCCGCGATGGCGGCGGTATCGCGGGCGATGGCGAGTCGGCTCCGGCGGAGTTCTTCGAGAATGGCTTCCTTATTACTCATGGCGGGGAGCGTTCTTCTGAAGGGCTTCCAAGTCGCTTGCGATCTCTCGGCGAGTCATGGTCAAAATGGGGCTGCGGCTGTAATCCCTCACATGCCTAGCGCAAAGGTAAGCGGCTAATCCATGCAGGATCGTGAGTGCAGAAAAAATCCAGAGCCAAGAGAGGCCAAGGAAGTGGGCCGCTAAAAAAACAATAGCGATCACCAAGAGGATATACCCCAAGGCGGCAAAAAAGAGCGCCGCTGCGAGCATCACCAGCAAGCGCGTGTAGAGCGCAAGGGCTTCGCGGGACTCCTCCCCAGCCAAAGCCAAAATCGCCTGCAAATACCGGCCCGAAGATCCGATGAGACTCAAGATTTCCGCCATGAGTCCACGAGGAGTCGTGGACCGGCCATCATGCTCCGGCAGTGAAGCGCTCATGGTGCGATTTTTCGCTGCAATCAACGACGAAGGATAACTCCTAAAAGGAAGCCAACGCCAAGCGCGATGCCCACGGATTGGAGCGGATTCTCGCGGATGTAGGCCTCCGCTTCGGTTTGGTAGCTCTGTGCGTAGCCAGAGGCATCATCCAAAAAATGATTTGCTTTGAATCTGATGTCTTCGGTTTTCACGCGGGCCTGTTCGCGAAGGTCTTGGTAGGTCGTGCTCGCGGCCTCACCAAGGTCTTTCGCGGCGGCACCGAGATGGCCACGGCTGGCTTCAAAAGCCTCTTTGGCTTGGGCTTTGACAGTTTCACCAACCACTCTGCCGGCGCTTGCTGCCGCATCGAGAGCTTTTTTGGCGTGTTCTGTGCTGCTTTCGAGTTTTTTCACCGCTGTATTGGATTCAGTTGTGTCAGACATAATTTTATTGGTGGATTACACTTTTAATCCTGACATGGAATTCATCCTTGGCAAGCGCCAAGGCACTCGGAATAATGAGGCGTATGACTAATGCAACTGCCTTCGCCCCCGGTCGCGTGGAGATCCTCGGGAATCACACAGATTACAATGGAGGTGTTGTCCTCTCGGCTGCTTTGCAACTTGGCGTGACTGCCACAGGTTGCCGACTTGCCAATGGTGAGGTTCAACTCGGCAGCGGAGATATGGGCGGCATGGTGACATTGAACCGGAATGAGGGATTAAAACCCCGCCAAGATTGGACCGACTATCCGCTCGGCGTTGCGGAAATGCTGGCTCGTGCGGGCGCTGAAGCGGGGGGATTTGCGGTGCGGTTTGAGACCACGCTCCCAAGTGGCGCTGGCCTATCTAGTTCGGCCGCACTCGAGGTGGCGACGGCGGTTTTTCTTTCGCGCCTCTATCCTTTCACGCTCTCTCGCATGGAGGTCGCCAAGCTTTGCCGACGCGCGGAAAATGAATTTGTGGGAGTGAATTGCGGTCTCCTCGACCAAGCCTCGTCGGTTTTCGGTCGGAAGGATCATCTGGTTTATCTGGATTGCCGCGCGGAGTCAGTGGAGGAGATTCCCTTTCCCTCCCATCTCGGTCTTCTCATCATTAATTCCTCCGTCAAACATGCGCTGACCGGTGGAGAATATAACGAGCGGCGCGAGCAGTGCTTTGCGGCTGCCGCAGCGATGGGCGTTGAGGCGCTTCGCGACACGACCAGCGAGGCTCTGGAGGCGGCTGATCTTCCCTCTCTAGCGAAGCGTCGCGCCCGTCACGTGGTGGGTGAAAATGAGCGTGTTTTCGAAGCGATTGAGGCTCTTCGGGCTGGGCATGGAGAAAAACTCGGTCAACTGATGACGGCATCTCACCGCAGTTCGATGGAGAATTTTGAAAACAGCACGCCGGAGTTGGATTTGCTCGTCGAACTCGCCACCCAACAAAAAGGCTGCCTTGGTGCACGTCTGACTGGCGGGGGGTTCGGGGGCGCGATAGTTGCTTTGGTGGAGCAAGATGCCGTCGAAGAGGTTCTCAAAAACGTGAAATCCGTCTACGACGCCCAAACCGGATACTCCGCTACGGGTTACCGCTGCCGCGCGGGAGCCGGGGCCCTGCCTCCCGATCACGGCCAAGCCTGATTTCACCTCATTCTCGACATAAGAGGCGAATCCACATAGTCTCCCGACATGCAAAGCCGGTTGACAGATATCGCCAGTCAGATTCTCACCTCCTACGAGTTGGTGGGCGGGCTGAATAATACGGATGGACATAATCTGCCCTCCAAGCGTGCTCTGGCGGGTCTCTGCGAGCAATTGCTGCAATTCCTTTTTCCGGGATTTCATGACGAGCGACCGATTCACAAAAGTGAACTCGCTGAGATCACGTGGACTCGTCTTCAAGCTCTGGCCGATCAACTCGAGGACCAAATTTTCAAAAGCCTCCGGATTTCCGACCCTGAATGCCCCAAATCCCGCGCCAGCGAGCTCTTGTTGCAGTTTTTGGAAGCTCTTCCGGGCGTTCGGGAGTTGCTGCGAACGGACATTATAGCTGCCTATGAGGGCGATCCGGCGGCTGTGAGTAATGAGGAAATCATTCTTTCATATCCTTTTCTGGAAGCGATCGCGATTC